>NZ_QQWY01000020.1:0-86383 GCF_003950455.1 Sphingomonas sp. ABOLE | reverse complement strand
GCCGCACCGGCACATCGGCGATGCGCTGGAGGCGGTGGGGCTGGCGGACCTCGCCGATGTGCCGGTGCGGCTGCTCTCGACCGGCCAGCGGCGGCGCGCGGGGTTCGCGCGGGTGCTGGCCAGCGGCGCGCCGATATGGCTGCTCGACGAGCCGGGCAACGGGCTCGATACCGCCTCGCTGGCGATGCTGGAGGCGCGGATCGCCGCGCACCGCGCCGGCGGCGGCATCGTGCTGGTCGCGACGCACCAGCCGATCGCGCTGCCGGACGCGCAGGAGATCGCGCTGTGATCGCGCTGGTCTGGCGAGAGTTGCGGCGGGCGTGGAGCAGCGGCGGGCTGGTGCTGCCGATCGCCTTCTTCCTGCTGGTCGCGATCCTGTTTCCCTTCGCGATAGGCCCCGACGGACGGCTGCTCGCGCGGATCGGCGGCGGGGTGATCTGGGCGGCGGCGCTGCTCGCGGCGCTGCTGCCGGTCGAGCGGCTGGTGACGCCCGATGCCGAGAGCGGGGTGCTCGATCAGCTGGTGGTGCGCGGCTATTCGGATGCCGGAATCGCTGCCGCCAAGATGCTGGGCCATTGGCTGGGTTTCGGCCCCGCACTGCTGGCGGCGACCTGCGTGGCGGCGGCACTGCTGCATGTGCCCGGCGCGGCGCTGGGGACGATCCTGCTGGGGCTCGCCATCGGCACGCCCGGGCTGGCGGCGCTGGGCGTGGCGACGGCGGCGCTGGTGGCGGGGTTGCGCGGCGCGGGTGCGCTGGCGGGGCTGGTGATGCTGCCCTTCGCGGTGCCGCTGCTGATCTTCGGTGCGGGTGCCACCGGCGGCGAGCCCGGCGCGATCAAGCTGCTGGCGGCGATCAGCCTGGTGCTGGTGGCCGGCTGCCCCTTCGTCGCCGGTGCGGCGATGCGGATGGGCCGGGGGTAGGCAAGGGACAATCCTCCCCCGCCAGGGGGAGGTGGCGCCGAAGGCGACGGAGGGGGAGGTACGCACCCAACCATCGGCGTGCTTCCTCCCCCTCCGTCAGGCTGCACCTGACACCTCCCCCTGGCGGGGGAGGATTAAACGTCAGTTCCCTTCCGGACCCGTATAGCTGGTCAGCTCGTCGCCGAGCAGCGTGACCACGTGCAGCACGTTGGTCGATCCCGGCGTCTTGAACGGCACGCCGGCGCAGACGATCACGCGGTCGCCCGCCTTGGCGAGGCCGTGGCGCAGCGCCATGCGCTTGGCCTTGGCGACCATCTCCTCGAACGAGTCGACGTCGCGCGTCTGCACGGCATGGGTGCCCCAGAGCAGCCCCAGCCGGCGCGCGGTGTCGCGTTCCGGGGTCAGCACCAGGATCGGCACCAGCGGCCGCTCGCGGGCGATGCGGCGCGCGGTCGAGCCCGAGGTGGTGAAGCAGATGATCGCCGAGGCCGAGACCGTCGCCGCGATGTTCTTCGCCGCTTCGGCCAGCGCGTCGGCGGTCGTCGGATCGGGCTTGGTGACGGTGAAGTGGACGCGGTCGCCATGCGCCGGATCGCGCTCCACCGCATCGGCGATCGAGTTCATCATCGACACCGACTCGATCGGCCACTTGCCCGCGGCGCTCTCGGCCGAGAGCATGATCGCGTCGGCACCGTCATACACCGCCGTCGCCACGTCCGACACTTCGGCGCGGGTGGGCGAGGGGCTCTCGATCATCGATTCGAGCATCTGCGTCGCGACGATCACCGGGCGGCCCAGGCGGCGGGCCGATTCGACGATGCGCTTCTGCAGCGGCGGCACGGTCTGCGGCGGCAGCTCGACGCCGAGATCGCCGCGGGCGACCATCACGCCGTCGCACTGCTCCAGGATTTCCTCGAGCCGCGCGATGGCCGAGGGCTTCTCGATCTTGGCGAGCAGCGCGGCCTTGCCGCCGATAAGGCGGCGCGCTTCCATCAGATCCTCGGGGCGCTGGACGAAGCTGAGCGCGATCCAGTCGGCGCCCTGCTCGACCGCGAAGCTGAGGTCGCTGCGGTCCTTCTCGGTGAGCGCGGCGAGCGGCAGCACCATGTCGGGCACGTTGAGGCCCTTGTTGTTGGAAAGCGGACCGCCGACCTCGACGATTGTGGTCAGCCGGTCGGGTGCCACGTCGGTCACGCGCAGCACCAGCTTGCCGTCGTCGAGCAGCAGGCGGGCATCGGGGTGCGCCGCCTCGAAGATCTCGCGGTGGGGCAGTTCGACGCGGGTGGCGTCGCCCGGGGTGGGGTCGCGGTCGAGCGTGAACTGGTGGCCGGTGACCAGCATCACCTTGCCCTCGGCGAACTTGCCGACGCGCAGCTTCGGACCCTGCAGGTCGGCGAGGATCGTGGTCGGGCGGCCGGTGGTCGCCTCCATGCCGCGGATCGCCTCGAACAGCGGGATCTTCGAGGCCTGGTCGCCATGGCTCATGTTGATGCGGAACGCATCGGCGCCGGCGCGGAACAGCTTCTCGATCATTTCGGGCGACGCGCTGGCCGGTCCCAATGTTGCCAGGACGCGCACCTTGCGCGAGCGGGGGGAGATCGCCTGTGTCATCGTTGTCTTCCTCGGCTTGTGCGTGCCCGCCTCTAGCCCCAAATGCGTTAACATCAACTGCGGAGGTGCCAAATGGATGAACTAGATCGCCTGGACGACGCAACAGCGGCCAAGGCGTTCCGCCGGCTGGTGCGCCATCTGCGCCACCGCCACGATGCCCAGAACATTGATCTGATGGGGCTTTCGGGCTTTTGCCGGAACTGCCTGGGCGACTGGATCCACGAGGCGGACCCGAGCATCGCCAAGGCCGATGCGCGCCGAATCGTCTATGGGATGGAGCAATCCGCGTGGAAGGCGAAGTATCAGGGCGAGGCCACGCCCGAGCAACTGGCGCGAATGGAAGAGAGCCTGAAGAAGAACGAAGGCCGCGACGCCGAGCTCGACGAGGCGCTTGACGAGAGCTTTCCGGCCAGTGATCCTCCCAGCATGACCGATCCCCACGCCTGAGTTGGGCCTGCACGGGGGGCGCGACAGGGGGAGACGGGAATTGAAGATGTTGTTGTTGGCCGCCCTGGCATGTTCGGCGGCGGTTCCCGCGCTCGCCCAGACCTCTCCCAAGGAAACCTATGTCCAGGCGGGGCGGTTGCTCGACCGTCCCGGCCAGACACCGCGCGGCGCCAGCACCCTGATCCTGCGCGACGGCAAGGTCGTCGAGGTCCGCGACGGCTTCGTCGCGCCCGAGACGGGCGCGACCCTGGTCGACCTGCGCGACAAGTTCGTGCTGCCGGGGCTGATCGACCTGCACGTCCACCTCTTCTCCGAAGGCGATCCGGTGAAGGAGCGGATGAGCGCGCTCACCGAGGACGAAGCCGACGAATTCGTCATCGGCATCGAGGATGCGCGGCGCGACCTGGAGGCGGGCTTCACCACCGTCCGTGATCTCGGCAGTAACCCCCGCGCGATCCGGGCGCTGCGCGACGCGGTCGAGCGCGGCGCGATCGCGGGACCGCGAATCGTCAATGCCGGGCGGATGATCTCGGTCTCGGGCGGGCATGGCGACGGCACCAACGGGCTGGCCGAGGCATTCGCCGACACGGTCGCCCACCGCCAGATCAACACCTGCGACGGCGCCGACGATTGCCGCCGCGCGGTGCGCCAGCAGATCGGGCTGGGCGCCCAGGTGATCAAGTTCGCGGCGACCGGCGGCGTACTGTCCAACGTTGCGGGCGGCCTCGGCAAGCAGATGTCCGACGAGGAGATGAAGGCGGTCGTCGAGACGGCGCATGCCTTTGGCCGCCGCGTCGCGGTCCACGCCCATGCGGCGGAGGGCGTGCGCGGCGCAGTGGAGGCGGGGGCCGATTCGATCGAGCATGGCAGCTTCCTCGACGATGCGACGATCGCCGCGATGAAGGCGCACGGCACCTGGCTGGTGCCGACGATGATCGCCCCGGTCACCGCGCTCGCCAATGCCCGCGCCGGCAAGCTGCCGCCGGCGACGATCCCCAAGGCCGAGGCGGCTGCCGCTGCTGCGGCAGCAAGCCATGCCAGGGCGATCAAGGCAGGGGTGAAGGTCGCCTTCGGCACCGATACCGGCGTGTCGCGCCACGGCGAGAATGCCAGGGAGTTCGCGCTGCTCGTCCGCGCAGGGCTCACCCCGGCGGGGGCGATTCGCGCGGCGACGCTCGATGCGGCCGATGCGCTGGGTCGCAAGGACCAGCTGGGCTCGCTCGAACCCGGCAAGGCGGCGGACCTGATCGCGGTATCGGGGGATCCGCTGCAGGACGTGACCGTGCTGGAGCATGTCGACACGGTGGTGCGCGCCGGGGTGGTCCACAAGCTGGGCGGCAAGCGCCAGGTCTTCCCGCAGGACTGAGGTTGAGCGAAAGCGCGGGCTGGCGTACAGGGCCCGCCTGATTCCGTATCCTTTCGGACGAAGTGGCCGGCGCGACCCTCGCGCGGCGCGTTCGCCCGATCCCATGCTTCAGGAGCTAGAACACCCATGTCCGACAATATTTCCGCCGAGCAGCTCCGCCTCCTGATCGAGCGTGTCGAGCGTCTCGAAGAGGAGAAGAAGGGCATCGCCGACGACATCAAGGACGTCTATGCCGAAGCCAAGTCGACCGGCTTCGACGTCAAGACGATGCGCACCATCGTCCGCCTGCGGAAGATGGAAAAGCATCACCGCGAAGAGGCCGAGATGCTGCTCGAAACCTACAAGCAGGCGCTGGGCATCTAAGTCCGCCGCGATGGCGCTCGCCGGGCTTCCGCGCTAAGGCGAGCGCTTCCACCTTCTCCAGACCGCAGGCAGTTCGGGTTCACCATGGCAGGCCATTCCAAATTCAAGAACATCATGCACCGCAAGGGCGCGCAGGATAAGAAGCGCTCGGCGATGTTCTCCAAGCTCAGCCGCGAAATCACCGTGGCGGCAAAGATGGGTCTGCCGGACCCGGACATGAACCCCCGCCTGCGCGCCGCGATCAACGCCGCCAAGGCGCAGTCGATGCCCAAGGACAATATCCAGCGCGCGATCGACAAGGCGAGCAAGGGCGAGGGCGATAACTATGAAGAGATCCGCTACGAGGGCTTCGGCCCGGCGGGTGTCTCGCTGATCATCGAGGCGCTGACCGACAACCGCAACCGCACCGCGACCAATGTGCGCACCGCGGTCTCGAAGAACGGCGGCAACCTGGGCACGGCCGGCTCGGTGAGCCATGGCTTCGACCGCCTGGGCCTGATCTCCTATCCGGCGAACGCCGGCGATGCCGAGAAGGTGTTCGAGGCGGCGCTGGAAGCGGGTGCCGAGGACGTCACCAGCAGCGAGGACGGCCACGAGATCTGGACCGGCCAGGGCGACCTGCACGAAGTCGCCAAGGCGCTGGAGCCGGTGCTCGGCGAGTCCGAGGGCGCCAAGCTCGCCTGGCGGCCGCAGACGATGGTGACGGTGGGCGCCGACGACGCGGCGACTTTGTTCAAGCTGCTCGACGCGCTGGACGACGACGACGACGTCCAGACCGTGTGGGGGAATTACGAGATTCCCGACGAGGTGATGGAGAAGCTGGGTTGATCTTCCCGCTCCTCCCCGAAACGGGGAGGAGGACCGCCGCGAAGCGGTGGTGGAGGGGGGCTTCCCCAAGGGACTCGCTGGTGGAGAACCTTCCTAGCGAACCCTTTCAAATTTACCGTCATTCCCGCGAAGGCGGGAATCCATTTGCCTGTACGATTCAAGAGAGATCCGCGATGGCACGGGCAATGGATCCCCGCCTTCGCGGGGATGACGAGCGGAGTCGGCAGGCGCGACACCCCTCCCCTGAAGGGGAGGGGCTTAAGCGATGATCATCCTCGGTCTCGATCCCGGGCTCGGCACCACCGGCTGGGGCCTCATCCGCGCCGAGGGCAACCGGCTGAGCCATCTCGGCCACGGCAAGCTCGTCACCGACACCAAGGCAACCCTGCCGCGCCGCCTCGCCCATCTCGATGCGATGCTCGCCGCGCTGATTACCGATCACGCGCCGGAGGCGGCCGCCGTCGAGGAAGTGTTCGTCAATTCCAACGCGCAATCGACGCTCAAGCTCGGCCAGGCGCGCGGGGTGGTGCTGTGCGCCGCAGCGCGGGTGGGGATCGACGTGGGCGAGTATAAGCCGAGCACGGTCAAGAAGTCCGTGGTTGGCGTGGGCAATGCCGACAAGGACCAGGTCCATGCGATGGTCTCGCGGCTCTTGCCGGGGGTGAAGATCGTCGGCGCCGATGCCGCCGACGCGCTCGCGGTGGCGATCTGCCATGCGCATCATCTGGCGAGCGCGCGGTTCGGGGTTCGGTAGGGCTGCGGCCTTCCTGCAACTTCGTCCTCCCGGCAAAACCGGGATCCAGACGCCTCTTGCCACCAGCGAGAGCCGGCACGGAGACCCCAATGGATCCCGGCTTTCGCCGGGATGACGACTTGGTGGCTGTGCATGCCAGCAAACAAAAAGGCCGGAGCGTCGTCGCCCCGGCCTCTTCTAAAACCCATCCGCAAAGCGGATCAGTATACCCGCTTCTTCGGCTTGATATACTCGATCGCGTCGGTGAGCGTGTAGTCGTGGACCGGGCGGTAATCGAGCTCGGTCTTGCCGCCCTTGCCGCCCCAGCCGTCGAACGTCGCGATGGTGTGCTTCATCCAGCCGGCGTCGTCGCGCTCGGGGAAGTCCTCGTGCATGTGGGCGCCGCGGCTTTCCTTGCGATTGATCGCGCTGCGGATCGTCACCATCGCCTGGCCCATCAGATTGTCGAGCTCGAGCGTCTCGACGAGATCGGTGTTCCAGATCAGCGAGCGATCGCTGACATGGACGTCCTGCAGGCCCGCATAGACCTGGTCCATGTGCGCCACGCCTTCGGCCATCAGCTCCTCGGTGCGGAACACGGCGCAGTGGCGCTGCATCGTCTTCTGCATGTCGGCGCGCAGCTGCGAGGTGCGGGTGCCGCCATTGGCGTTGCGGAAATGGTCGAGGCGACCCAGCGCCAGCGCTTCCGAATCCTTCGGCAGCGGGTGGTGCGGGGTGTTCGGCTTGAGGATGTCGACGATCCGCTTGCCGGTCGCGCGGCCGAATACCACGAGGTCGATCAGCGAGTTGGAGCCGAGGCGGTTGGCGCCGTGCACCGACACGCAGGCCGCTTCGCCGACCGCGAAAAGGCCGGGGACCACCGCATCCGGGTTGCCGTCCTTCAGATGGACGACTTCGCCGTGATAGTTGGTCGGGATGCCGCCCATATTATAGTGGACGGTCGGGACCACCGGCAGCGGCTGGCGGGTGAGATCGACGCCGGCGAAGACCTTGCCGGTCTCGGTGATGCCGGGCAGGCGCTCGTGCAGGATCTTGGGATCGATATGGTTCAGGTGAAGGTAGATATGGTCCTTCTCCTTGCCAACGCCGCGGCCTTCGCGGATCTCCATCGCCATCGAGCGCGACACGACGTCGCGGCTGGCGAGATCCTTGGCAGACGGCGCATAGCGCTCCATGAAGCGCTCACCCTCGGAGTTGGTGAGATAGCCGCCTTCGCCGCGCGCACCCTCCGTGATCAGCACGCCCGCGCCGTAGATGCCGGTCGGGTGGAACTGGACGAATTCCATGTCCTGCAGCGGCAGGCCGGCGCGGAGCACCATCGCGTTGCCGTCGCCGGTGCAGGTGTGCGCCGAGGTGGCCGACTGGTAGACACGGCCATAGCCGCCGGTCGCCAGCACCACTGCATGGCTGCGGAAGCGGTGGATCGAACCGTCTTCCATGCACAGCGCGATCACGCCGCGGCACTCGCCATTTTCCATGATCAGGTCGAGCGCGAAATATTCGATGAAGAAGTCCGCGTCGTACTTCAGGCTCTGCTGGTACAGCGTGTGCAGCATCGCATGGCCGGTACGGTCCGCCGCGGCGCAGGTGCGCTGCGCGGGCGGGCCTTCGCCCATGTTCTGCATCATGCCGCCGAACGGGCGCTGGTAGATCTTGCCCTCATCCGTGCGGCTGAACGGCATGCCGGCATGTTCGAGTTCGTACACGGCGGCCGGAGCCTCGCGCGTCAGATACTCGATCGCGTCCTGGTCGCCGAGCCAGTCGGAGCCCTTGACGGTGTCGTACATGTGCCAGGTCCAGTGGTCCGGACCCATGTTGCCGAGGCTGGCGGCGATGCCGCCCTGCGCCGCGACCGTGTGGCTGCGCGTCGGGAACACCTTGGTGATGCAGGCGGTCTTGAGTCCCGACTGCGCCACTTCCATCACCGCGCGGAGGCCCGAGCCGCCCGCGCCGACGACGACGGTGTCATAGATATGGTCGATGATCTTGTAGGCGGCGGGCATCAGGCAGCCACTCCGGTGGAGGTGAAGGCGATCTTCAGGATCGAGAAGATCGCGAGCACGCGGACGGTGATCGTGAAATATTCGAGCAGGACGATCAGCACGAAGCGCGTCTCGTTGTGCTGATAGTCCTCGATCACGACCTGCAGGCCGTGACGGAAGTGGAAGGTGACGCTGAGCACCAGGAGGATCAGCGGCACCGCGACCAGCGGCTGGGCGATCCAGCCGGAGACAGTCGCGTAATCATAGGCGGGCAGCAGGGCGATCGAGACGATCAGCCACAGCACCAGCAGCAGGTTCGATCCCGCCGACACCTTGTGCTTCCACCATTCGCCCGCGCCTTCATGCGCCGAGCCGAGGCCGCGGACGCGACCGAGCTGGGTTCCGTTACCCATTGGCCTTCTCCAGAAGCACGACCCAGAAGATCGCGGTGGCGAGGATGCTGACCGCGAAGGTGGCGAGCGCGGTGCGCTTGTTGCCCCGCAGTTCGAAATTCGCGCCGGCATCGAGGAACAGGTGGCGCACGCCCGAGGCCATGTGCTGGAAGAAGGACAGGCTCATCCCGATCCCGACGATATAGCCGAGGATGTTGAGCTTGCCGTTCGACAGCGTGAATACGTCGAGGAACGTCGCATAGGCATCCGGGCCATAGGCGAGCGCGACCAGCCACCAGACGAACAGGCCGGTACCCACGGTCGCCATGCCGGAGCCGGTGGCGCGGTGGAGGATAGAGACCGCCATGTGCGGTCCCCAGGTATAGATGCCGAGATGCGGCGACAGCGGTCGTGCCGTGTTGCGGACGTTGGCCAACGATAAATCCTTTCGGTCGACGCGGGCTTCCTTAATCCCGCCAGACGAGGATGCAAGACGGATTGCCCTTAGGTTCAGCCGGGCGGTGGGCGCAAGATGGTGCGGATCGGCCATTGCACACCCGCTCCTAACCGGCTCTTAACCAATGAAGCGACATAGCTTGGCTCGATGCGGCCGAAGCCCGGCCGCCGACCGGGGATGAGACGTAGGTGAGCGATTCGGTTTCCACCCAGGCGCTGGCGGCGGCCGGCACGATGAGCGCGCGGATCGACGTGGCGGCGCGGCTGCATGTGTTCGATTTCGAAGGTTCGCTCCAGCAATCGAGTCGCGAATGCTGGGAGGTGCTGGAGCCGGAGATCGAGGCGGTTTCCGCCGCCTATTGGCACCAATGGGTCCGCTGCTTCCCCGAGGAGCGCGACTGGGCGCCGTCGGACACCGCCAAGATGATCGACGTGGGCGTGGTGTTCCTGCGCAGCCGCTTCCTCGAAACCACGGCGAAGGGCTGGATCGAATCGATCGAGCGTTCGGTCGCCGCGGCCTATGAAAAGGGCGTGCCGCCGATGGCACTGCTCTCGATGATCAGCGCGAGCGACCGCGCGGCGCTGGAAGTGCTGATCCGCCGGGTGGGCGGCGCCGATCCGCGGCTGCCGGTGCTGGTCGACACGCTGATGCGCCTCTCGGCGCTCGAAGCGGACGTCACCGTCGAGATCTACAACATGTATCGCGAACATGCCGCGCAGGTGGCGCGCGACCGGCTTGCCACCGAATTCCACACCTCGATCGGCGCGACCGTCGAGCAGGCGTCGCGCGGCGGCGAGGCGCTGCGCGGGCAGGCGGTGCACACCTCCGCCTCGGCGCGGGGCATGCTGGGCAAGGCGAGCGAGGTCGCGGCGGCGGCTGAACAGTCGGCGGTGGCGATGCGCGAGGCGGCGATGACCGCGGCGGGCCTGATCCGCGCGATCGAGGATGCGCGTACCGAGGTCGAGGCGGCGGCGGCGATCGCCACCCGCGCGAGCGGCCAGGCCACCGACGCGGTGGGGATGAGCGAGATGCTTTCCGACCATGCCAAGTCGATCGAGTCGATCCTCGGCTTGATCCGCGACATTGCCGGGCAGACCAACCTGCTCGCGCTGAATGCCACGATCGAGGCGGCGCGGGCAGGCGATGCGGGCCGTGGCTTCGCGGTGGTGGCGCAGGAAGTGAAGAGCCTCGCCAGCCAGACCGCGCGGGCGACCGACGATATCGCTGCGAAGATCGCCGCGATCCAGTCGGCCACGCGCTCGACGGTGGAGACCAATGCCTCGATCCGCGCGACCGTGTCCGAAGTGCAGGAAAGCGCCAATCGCATCCGCAGCGCGATGGAAGTGCAGGCGCAGACCGTCACGGCGATCACCGCGGCGGTGGACGAGACCGCGCTGGCGGCCGATTCGATGTCGGCGACGATCAGTGCGATCCGCGCCGATACCGAGGCGGTCGCCTCCGAGATCGATCGGGTCGGCCAGGGATTTGCGACGCTCGACGAACAGCTCGGCGCGCTGAAGGGCAGCGCGGGCGAGTTCGTTGCCAAGGTCGCGGCGTAATGGACGCTGCAATGGCGCTCGGCCGCAAGCCCGGCCAGTGGAGCGGCGGCGTCCGCGGGTTCGACGACTGGTGCCGCGACTATGACTGGGACGGCACGTTGGTCGCCGCCTGTGGCGAAGTCGCAGACCTGCTCGATCCTGCCTGGGAAGGAATCGCACGGCGGTGCCAGCAGCACGTGCTCGGCACGCAGGCCGGCCAGCGGATGCGCGGCAGGATCGATACCGAAGGCTATGTCAGCGATGGCGTCGCGTTTCTGCGGACTCGCTACCGCCAGCCGCTGGGCGCGCAATGGGCGGAGATCATCTGCGCCTATGCGCAGGACAGTTATGCGCATGGCGTCCCGCTGCCCGTGCTGTTCGGCCATTTCGCCTATGCCCATAGCCACACGATCGCGGCACTGCAGGCGGTGCTGGGCGACGACATGGCCCGGTTTGCGCGGCTGTGCGACGCGATCCAGCGCATCGGCATGGCCGAAGTCGACCTGATGACCAGCCATCTCGGTGCGCGCGATGCCGAGTCGGTGCACGACGAGCGCCGCGCCCGCTCCGACCAGTTCCGCGCGAGCATCGCCGAATCGATCGAAGGCGCGACGATGCTCGGCAATCGCATCCGCGTGCAGGCGCAGGGGGCCTCCAGCGCGGCGCGCGGCATGCTCGGCAAGGCGAGCGAAGTCGCGGCGGCGGCCGAACAGTCCGCCGTGGCGATGCGCGAGGCGGCGATGACCGCAGCGGGCCTGATCCGCGCGATCGAGGACGCGCGCACCGAAGTGGAGGCGGCGGCGGGCATCGCCACCCGCGCGAGCGGCCAGGCCACCGACGCGGTGGGGATGAGCGAGATGCTCTCCGACCATGCCAAGTCGATCGAATCGATCCTCGGCCTGATCCGCGATATCGCGGGGCAGACCAACCTGCTCGCCCTCAACGCGACGATCGAGGCGGCGCGGGCGGGGGATGCGGGCCGTGGCTTCGCGGTGGTGGCGCAGGAAGTGAAGAGCCTCGCCAGCCAGACCGCGCGGGCGACCGACGACATCGCCGCCAAGATTGCCGCGATCCAGTCGGCGACTCGCTCGACGGTGGAAACCAATGCCTCGATCCGGGCGACCGTCTCCGAAGTGCAGGAAAGCGCCAACCGCATCCGCAGCGCAATGGAGGTACAGGCGCAGACCGTCACCGCGATCACCGCCGCGGTCGACGAGACGGCGCTGGCGGCCGACTCGATGTCCGCCACGATCGGCGCGATCCGCGAGGACACCAAGAGCGTCACCAGCGAGATCGACACGCTCCAGCACGACGTGACCGAGGTGGACGACCGGCTCAACCAGCTGCGCGCGGCGGCGGAGGACTTCTCGGCCGCGGTGGAGGCTTGATCTGGAGCAACGCCCCCGCGGGTTGATCCGCGGCTGCTAGCCGTGCATCGCTGGCCGGATGTCCCGTGTCTTTCCCTGTGCCGCGCTCCTGTTGCTCGTCAGTGTCTTTCCCGCGCGGGCGCAGCAGGAGGATGTCCAGGCCTGGGAGCAGCTCAACGTCGTGGTGCCCCTCGTCCCGCGCGTACGCCTGACGGTGGAGCAGATCGCGCGGACAGGGGACCGGCTGGGGGGACTCTACACCACCGAATATGGCGGGATCCTGGGCTGGCAGATGCGCGAGGGCGTCGAGCTCGGCATGGGATATCGCCGCGTCGGCTTCCACAACCGAAACCTGGCACCCGACGAGGATCGCCTGCGGCAGCATCTGGTGGTGACCAGCGGGCGCTTCGCCGGCCGGTTCCGGGTGGACGAGCGCTTCGTGACGCATGCGCGCGGCGTGGGGGTGCGGATCCGGCCATTGCTCCGCTACAATCTGCCCATCGGGCGTGACCGGCTCGCGCTGTTCGCCAGCCATGAAAGCATCGTGCTGGTGAATACGACGCGCTGGGGCCAGCGGGCGGGCTATGAGCGCATGCGCAACATTCTCGGCGTCGCGGTGCCGCTGGGCAGGGCGCTGAGTGCGGATATCGGCTATCTCAACCAGTATCGCCTCGCGCGGAACGGCGCACGGCCGCAGATGGACCATGCGCTGAGCGTCCAGCTGACGGTCAACCTCGGCGCACTGGGCGTGGCGGTGCTCCAGGACTGACCCCGCGTGCCGGGGTGACGCGCCCCCGCACCCGCGCTAGGGCGGTCCCCATGAAGACCCATATCCTCCTCACCGGCAGCAGCCGGGGTATCGGCGCGGCGACGGCGGCGCTGCTCGGCGACGACGCCCGCGTGACGCTGGTCGGCCAGGGCACGCGCAGCGGCATCCCCGCCGACTTTACCGATCCCGCCGCCCCGCAGGCGCTCTGGCAGCAGGCGCTCGATGCGCTGGATGGCCGGATCGACGTGCTGATCAACAATGCCGGCATCTTCGAGGCCAATCCGCTCGACGCAGCGCATGACGACTGGGTCGAAGGCTGGGAGCGCACGATGCGCGTCAACCTCACCGCCTCGGCCGAACTGTGCCGACTGGCGGTGCGCCACTGGCAGGAACGGAAGAGCGGCGGCCGCATCGTCAACGTTGCCAGCCGCGCCGCCTATCGCGGCGACAGCCCGGCGCACTGGCATTATGCCGCCTCCAAGGCGGGCATGGTCGGCATGACCAAGTCGATCGCGCGCGGCTATGCGGGCGAGGGCATCCTCGCCTTCGCGATCTGCCCCGGCTTCACCATGACCGGCATGGCCGAGGACTATCTGGCGAGCCGCGGCGGCGACAAGCTGCTGGCCGACATCCCGCTCGGCCGCGTCGCGAGCCCGGAGGAGATCGCCGCGATCGCCAAGTTCTGCGCGCTCGATGCACCGCCCTCGATGACCGGCGCGGTGCTCGACGCCAATGGAGCCAGCTATGTCCGCTGAGATCGACAGCTGGAAGGTCAGCCTGCCCTGCACCCGCGCCGAGGCCGAGGCGATCGATGCGGGCACGATCGAGATCGACGCGGTGCTGATGACCACCGAGACGGTGGAGGACGATGTCGAGCATTGGCGGCTCGACGCCTATCTGGAGCACGAGCCCGATGCCGCCATGCTCGCGGCATTGAAGGCGCTGGTGCCGAGCGCGGCGGGCATCGAGCCCGAGGTCGAGGCGCTGACCGCGCAGGACTGGGTGACGCTGAGCCAGGAAGGGTTGGAGCCGATCCGCGAAGGCCGTTTCGTCGTCCATACCAGTGCGCATCCGGTCGAGGCACCGGAGGGCGGCCGCGCCTTCCTGATCGACGCGGGCCGAGCGTTCGGCACCGGGCACCATGCGACCACCTCGGGCTGCCTGGCGATGCTCGACGGGCTTTCGGACCGGCAGTTCGCCAACATCATCGACGTCGGCACCGGCACGGGGCTGCTCGCCTTCGCCGGCGCGCATCTCTGGCCTGAGGCCAAGGTGATGGCGACCGACATCGATCCCGCCGCGGTCGACGTGACCCGCGAGAATGCGGTGGCGAACGGAATCGCGGGCGTCGACCTGGTGGTGGCCGATGGCGCGCTGTCCGATGCGATCACGGCACAGGCCCCCTACGATCTCGTCATCGCCAACATCCTGGCGGGGCCACTGGTCTCGATGGCGCCCGAGCTCGCCGCCATCGCCGCGCCCAATGCGACGATCGTGCTGGCCGGCCTGCTCGAGACGCAGCGCGCGCAGGTTGTGGAAGCCTTCGAGGCGTGCGGCTGCACGCTGCAGGCGATCGACCGCCGCGGCGACTGGACGATCCTGCGGCTCGCCGCCGGGGCGACACGCTACGTGCCGGTCACCCCGCCCGATCCCAAGGGCCGCGACGGCTGGGCGCTGGATATTTGATCCACTCGCCACCCCACGTCCGTCATTCCGGTGAAAGCCGGAATCCATTAGCGCTCCGTTGCCGAAGGAGCCGAGCCGGCCTGGCAAATGGATCCCGGCTTCCGCCAGGATGAGGGCCTGACTGGGGGTGCCGAGCCTCAGTCCCGGTGCTGGCTGACGTAGCGGACGATGTCCTCGGGCGTGCGGAACAGCGCGTCGGGGGACATGCCGGTCAGCAGATCCTCGGCGGCATAGCCCCACAGCACGGACCCTGCCCGCATCCCGACTTCGCGCGCCGCATCGACGTCGCGGGTTTCGTCGCCGATCGCCAGCGCGGCATGGGGCTGGACGCCCATCTTGCGCAGCACGCGGCGGAACTTGGGCGCCTTGCCGAACAGCGACGAACCGCAGGCATAATAGTGAATCTTGGCGGCGTGGCGGGGCCCCAGGATCTTGCGGGCATTCTCCTCCGAGTTGGAGGTGACCAGCGCCAGCTTCACGCCCATGTCGACCAGCCGATCGAGCAGATTGGGCGTGCCCGGGAACAGCTCGATCCGATGCGCCTCGCGGCTGACCAGCTTGCGGACATAGCGGGCGATCCACGGCATCTTCCACCGCGCGATACCGAGGAACTCGATCACCTCGCGCGAGCTCTTGCGGCGGAGCAGTTCCACCTCGTCCGGCGCGATCTTGCGGAAGCGGAAGCGTTCGGCGAGATCGTTGGCGACCGAGACGAACCAGTCGCCGCTGTCGGACAGCGTGCCGTCGAAATCGAAGATGACGAGGTCCAGCGGGCGGGTCGCCACGGCGCTCGTCTCAACCATGTCCGCTACCAGGTCCATGCATCCGGCACTCCGCCCCGTTGCCCAACTCTATCTGTACCGTACTGTGCTCGATCCGGAAATCATGCGCGAGCCGCTGCTGAAGATGAAGCAGAAATGCGTCACCTGGATGACCGGCGGGCATGACGAGATGGGCGGTCAGCGCCGTCTCGGTGGTGCTCATCGGCCAGACATGGAGATCATGGACGCGGGCAACGCCGGGCTGGGCGAGCAGCGCCTGCTCCACCGCGTCGAGGTCGATCCGGTCCGGTACCGCCTGCAGCGCCATGGTGAGCGATTCGCGCAGCAGCCCCCAGGTGCCGACCAGGATGACCACGACGACGACGAGGCTGATCGCCGGATCGATCCAGCGCAGGCCCGTCCACCAGATCAGCGCGCCGGCGACCACCACCGCGGCCGACACCGCGGCGTCGGCCGCCATATGAAGGTACGCGCCGCGAACGTTGATGTCATGGTCGCGCCCGCGGGCGAAGAGCAGCGCGGTGCCGAGGTTCACGAGGATGCCCGCGCCCGCCACCAGCATCACCGGGATCGGCGCCACGGCGGGCGGATCGGCGAAGCGCTGGATCGTCTCGAGCAGGATCGCGCCGATCGCGATCAGCAGCAGCAGCGCATTGGCGAGCGCGGCGAGAATCGACGAGGCGCCCAGGCCATAGGTGAAGCGCGGCGTCGCCGGGCGCTTGCCGAGCTCGGCGCCCACCCAGGCGATCAGCAGGCCGAGCACGTCGGAGAGATTGTGCCCGGCATCGGCCAGCAGCGCCATCGAATTGGTCCACAGCCCGGCGCCGCCCTCGATCACCACGAAGGCGATGTTGAGCGCGGTCCCGATCGCGAAGGCGCGGCCGAAATCGGCGGGGGCGTGGCTGTGGCCGAGCCCATGGGCATGCGCGTGGCCGTGGCCGTGCCCGTGTGCGTGGCCATGGTGATGGCCGTGTGCGTGATGTCCCGACATTTCGAGCGATCCTAGCGGGCGACATCCATGTGATGCTAGCCCATTGGGAAGAAAGCTCGATAGGGGTAGCAAGCGAGCCCGTGCTCCTGCGAAAGCAGGAGCCCAGGGTAGGAGAGGACGTCGCGCGTGGCCCTGGCCCCCTGCTTTCGCAGGGGCACGACGGATGGAGCACGCTTCTCCGTGCCGCTCCGGCTCAACGCCGCTTGCGCTTGCCGTCCATCGGATTGAACGCCGGCGGGCGGATCGTCACCAGCTCGCTGCGCTCGATCACGCCGTCCTTGTTCTTGTCGAACCGCGTCCAGATCTGCGCGAACCGGTCCTGGAATTCGCTCCAGCTGACCTTGTTGTCGCCGTCGCGGTCCATTTCGAACGGGCTGGGCAGGGTGTTGCGGTCGCCCATCCAGCGCAGCGACCAGTCCGAATAGGCGATATAGCCGAGGCTGCCGGTATGGCCCGTATCGGCGCTGTCGAAGCTGCGCTTCAGCCCTGCGTCGAACTCGGCGCGGGTGACGCGCGCGTCACCGTCGCTGTCGAACCCGGCGATCAGCAGCGCCACCGGCTCGGCGATCACCGTCGCCTGGGGCTGCGCGCCGGGCGCATTGACCGTGATCGGGTCGGACGCGGGCCGTTGCTGCGCAGCGGCGGGGAGGGCGGCGGTGCAGGCGGCGAGCAGCAGGAACAGGCGCATCGAAATCCCTTCAGCGGGCGGGCAGCAACAGGCTGGAATCCCCATAGCTGTAGAAGCGATAGCCGGTTTCGATCGCATGGGCATAGGCCGCCTGCATGCGATCCAGCCCCATCAGCGCGGAGACGAGCATGAACAGCGTCGAGCGGGGCAGATGGAAGTTGGTCACCAGCCCGTCGACGCCCTTGAAGCGATAGCCCGGGGTGATGAAGATCGCGGTGTCGCCCTCGAAGGGCTGGATCACCTGGTTCTCGTCCGCCGCGCTTTCGAGCAGGCGCAGGCTGGTGGTGCCCACCGCGATGATGCGGTTGCCCGCCGCGCGCACCGCGTTGAGCCGATCGGCGACCTCCGGCGTGATGCGGCCCCATTCGGCGTGCATCTTGTGGTCCTCGGTGTCCTCGGCCTTCACCGGCAGGAAGGTGCCCGCGCCGACATGCAGCGTCAGCGTGGTATGGCCGATGCCCGCGGCTTCCAGCGCAGCCATCAGGTCGGGCGTGAAGTGCAGCGCGGCGGTGGGGGCGGCGACGGCGCCGGGTTCTGCCGCGAACATCGTCTGGTAATCATCGGCGTCGCGTGCATCGGTCGGGCGCTTCGAGGCGATGTACGGCGGCAGCGGCATGCGGCCGCAGCGCTCGAGCAGCAGCTCGACGGGTTCGTCGCCCTGGAAGTCGAGCGCGAAGCTGCCGTCCTCGGCGCGGTCCGAGGCGTTGGCGATCGCGTCCGGCCCGAAATCGATCGCGTCGCCCTCGCGCAGCCGCTTGGCGTTGCGGATGAACGCCCGCCAGCGGCGCGGCCCCTCGCGTTTGTGGAGCGTCGCGCCGATCCTGGCCTCGCCGCGCGTGCCCTCCAGCTGGGCGGGGATCACGCGGGTGTCGTTGAACACCAGGCAGTCGCCGGGGCGGAGCTGGGCGGCGAGATCGCGGACGATCGCGTCGCGCGTCTCCGGCCCGTCGAGCACCAGCAGGCGGGCGGAGTCGCGCGGGGCGGCGGGGCGCAGCGCGATCCGCTCGTTCGGCAGTTCGAAATCGAAAAGGTCGACGTTCACGAGGAGAGGTCGATCACTTCTTCTTCGGTGCCGGCTTTTTCGCCGCAGGCGCGGGCTTGGCAGCGGCCGGGGCGGTCGGCGCCACCGGGATCAGCGTCGGGCCGGTCGCCGCCGGGGTGGCGGGGGCCAGCGGCTGATAGGGCGGGGGATTGTCCGATTCGATATAGGCGTGGATGATCACGGTCGGATGCTGCGGCGGCTCGCCGCGCGCGATCTTGTCGACCCACTCCATCCCCGAGGTGACGCGGCCGAACACGGTATAGTCGTGGTCGAAGGCCAGCTTGGGCTGCATCATGATGAAGAACTGGCTGTTGGCGCTGTTCTCCGCCTCGGTCTTCTGCTCGGCCGTCGCATTGTCCGGCGCGCCGCGGCGGGCGGCCGAGACGGTGCCGCGGACGTGCGGCAGCGAACTGAACTCGGCCGGCACGTTGGGCAGGTCCGAATCGCCGGTGCCGTCGCCCTTGGGATCGCCGCCCTGGGCGATGTTGTAGGGATCGTCGACCACGCGGTGGAAGGTCAGGCCGTCATAGAAATGGCGGCGGGTGAGCGTCTTGATCCGCTCGACCATCTTGGGCGCCACGTCCGGGCGCAGGCGGATCAGCACGCGGCCGCCGGTCGACAGGTCGAGCACCCAGGTGTTCTCCGGGTCGGCGGGAACCAGCACGGCGGGGCGAGTGTTCACATCGGCATTGACGCCCTTGAACGGCTCGATGATCGGCTGCGGCTTGCCCCCGCCGCCCTGGGCCAGCGCCGGCACGGCGAACAGCGTGGCGGCCATGGCGGCCATCGTGGCTAGGAAACGCATCGAACTTCCCACTCGTTTTCTGGTGAATGCGCGGCTCTACCGCAATCGCCGGGCAGCGCAAAGCCCGGTGCGCGTCGGCTTGGCGTTAGTTGCTGCCCTTGCGGCCGAGCAGCTCGACGCGGGCGGCGACATCGGCTTCCACCGCCTCGGTGACGAAGCGGTGGATCGGGCCGCCATACATCGCGATCTCCTTCACCAGCCGGCTGGCGATCGGCTGAAGCGACACGTCGGCCATCAGGAAGACGGTCTCGATCCGGTCGTTGATCTGCTGGTTCATGCCGGCCATCTGGTATTCGTACTCGAAGTCCGCGACGGCGCGCAGGCCGCGGACGATCACGCTGGCGCGCTCGCGCTCGGCGAAGTCCATCAGCAGCGAATCGAAGCTGACCACCTCGATCGTGCCGGGCAGCCCCTCTACCTCGCGACGGACCATCGCCATCCGCTCCTCGACCGTGAACATCGGCGACTTGGACGGGTTGGTGGTCACGCCGATCACCAGCCGGTCGACCAGCTTCGCGCCGCGGCGGATGATGTCCATATGGCCGCGGGTGATCGGATCGAAGGTGCCGGGATAGACCCCGATACGGCTGTGCATGCGGCGTCTCCCCCCGGTCCTTACCGGTCGCGTTCGAGCGTGAAGCGCGCCACGTCGCGCAGCAGATCGGCCTCGGGGCCGAAGGCGTGGAGATGGGCGATCGCCTGGTCGACCAGCATCCGCGCCTGTTCGCGCGCGCGATCGATGCCGAGCAGCGACAGGAAGGTCTCCTTGCCCGCCGCGCCGTCCTTGCCGAGCTTCTTGCCGACCAGTGCCTCGTCGCCCTCAGCATCGAGAATGTCGTCGACGATCTGGAAGGCGAGGCCGATATCGCGGGCATAGCCGCGCAGGCCCGTGCGGCCCTCGTGCGGCACGCGGCCCAGGATCGCGCCGCATTCGACCGCGCAGGAGATCAGCGCGCCGGTCTTCAGCGCCTGCAGGCGGGTGACGGTGGCGAGGTCGAAGCTCGCCTTTTCCGCCTCCAGGTCCATCATCTGGCCGCCGGCCATGCCAGCAGGCCCCGAGGAGCGGGCGAGTTCGGATATTAGCTCGACCCGGACGAACGGGTCGGCATGCGTCGCCTCATGCGCGAGCAGCTCGAAGGCGAGATCGTGGAGGCAGTCGCCGGCCAGGATCGCGGTGGCCTCGTCGAACGCCTTGTGGACCGTCGGCTTGCCGCGGCGCAGGTCGTCATCGTCCATCGCCGGCAGATCGTCATGGATCAGCGAATAGACATGGATGCATTCGAGCGCGGTGGCGACGCGCGCCGCGCAGCTCTTGTCGACCGCGAACAGCTGGGCGGTGGCGAATACCAGCAGCGGGCGCAGCCGCTTGCCGCCGCCGATCGCGGCGTGGCGCATCGCGCGATACAGGTCGGCGCGGGGATCGTCGGGCACGTCGAGCAGCCGGTCGAACTGGGCGTCGATCTCGGCCGCGACCTGGCGCAGCGCCGATTCGAGCGCGAGCGAAGCGTGCGTCACGCTCGCCACGCCTCAGCCGGCCGCGAAGGGGGCGGTGCCGGCGGCGCGGCCGTCGGCATCGGTGCGGATCGCCTCGATCCGGGCCTGCGCCGCGTCGAGCCGCGCAGCGCATTGCCGGCGCAGCTGGTCGCCGCGCTCATAGAGGTCGATCGCCTCCTGCAGGGCCGCTTCGCCGCTCTCCAGCCGGCTCACGATCTTCTCCAGTTCCTTCAGCGCCTCTTCGAAGGAGAGCGCCGTGATGTCCGCTTGGGTAGCCATGCGCTCGCTATGCGGCAGGGTGGGGCCCGATGGCAACCGGGCCCCGCCATGTATTTACTGGCCGGCGGGCTTGGCGCCGGTGCGGTAGCGATCGAACCAGGCGAGGATCGCCGCAGCCTTGGCCGCCGACTGGCTGGGCCGGGCGGTGAAGCCGCCATGGCTGGCGCCGGGCACCTTCACCAGCGCGGTGGGCACGCCGCGGATCTGGAGCGCGGCATAATATTGCTCCGATTCGCTCACCGGGGTGCGATAATCCTCGCTCCCGACGACGACGAGCGTCGGCGTCTTGACGTTGCCCACCAGGCTGAGCGGCGAGCGGTTCCAGTAGCTCATCGGATCCTCCCAGGGCTGCTTGGCGAACCAGTAGCGCGAGGTGAAGCCCGTGCCGTCCATGGTCAGCGCCTCGCTGATCCAGTTGATCACCGGCTTTTGCGTGGCGGCGGCCTTGAATCGGTCATTCTTGCCGACGATCCACGCGGTGAGCACGCCCCCGCCCGATCCGCCGGTGACGAAGAGGTTGTCGGGATCGGCCACCCCCGACGCGATCGCGGCGTCGACCGCCGCCATCAGGTCCCCATAATCGTCGCCGGGATACTTCTTGTCGATCAGGTCCGCGAATGCCTCGCCGTACGAGGTGCTGCCGCGCGGATTGGCATAGACCACCGCATAGCCGTGCGCGGCGTAGAGCTGGTAATCGGTCGAGAAGCCGGGGCCATAGGCGGTGTGGGGGCCGCCATGGATCTCGAGGATCGTCGGCACGCGGGTGCCGGGCTTCACGCCGGGCGGGGTGACCAGCCAGGCGTCGATCTTGCGGCCGTCGGGTGCGGTCACCGCGAGCGGGGTCACCGGAGCGAGCGTCTTGGCGGCCAGCACGGTGTCGTTGAGATGGGTGAGACGCTTGCCGTTCACATAGATGTCGGCCGGGTGCAGCGCGTCGCCGCCGGTATAGGCGATGGTGCCGCCGGCCGAAACGGTGAAGTCGCCGCCGGTATAGGGCCGATCGAGCCCGCCGCCGCCAAGGCCGGTGGCGACGGTGCTCACCTTGCCGTCGAGCCCGATGCGGGCAACGAGCTTGCGGCCGTGATCGTCATAGGAGACGAACAGGCTGCGGCCGTCCCTGGCCCACACTGCGCCGTCGATGCTCTTGTCGAGCCCGGCGGTGAGCGACCGGCTGCCGCTGCCGTCGCGGTTCATCACGTAGAGCTGGGTGTTCTGGAAGCTGCGGTGCGTGTCGTCGAAGCCGAGATAGGCGATGCGAGTCCCGTCGGGCGAGAGCACCGGCGCGGCATCGGGGCCGTAGCGCTTGGTGATCTGGGTCAGCGTTCCGGAGGTGACGTCGACCGCGTAGATCTCGCTGTCGTTCGGCTCGCGCTCCCAATCCTTGCGCCGGTTGCTGCCGAAGTAGAGCGTCCGCCCATCATTCGACCAGGCGAGCGGGCCGGCATCGTCGAACTTGCTGAACGTCACCTGTCGCGGCGCGCCGCCGTCCGCCGCAACGACGAAGAGATGGTCCGAGCCGGGCTTGAGATAGCCGCCGCCATCGGCGCGGTAGGTGACGCGGTCGATGATCTCCAGCGGCTCGGCCCATTTGGCGCCCTCCGGCTTGGGTGGCTGGCTGCCGAGCGTCATGCCTTCGCCGGGCACGGTCATGGTGTAGGCGAGCTGCTTGCCGTCCGGCGACCAAGCGATGCCCTGCGGGCTGTCCGGCAGGCCGGTGATGCGCGCGGTGGCGCCGGTAGCGATCCAGCGGACGAACAGTTGCGGCGCGCCGCCCTCGGCGCTGGAGACATAGGCGAGGCGGGTGCCGTCGGGCGACCAGCG
Source organism: Sphingomonas sp. ABOLE (assembly GCF_003950455.1). Taxonomy (NCBI): domain Bacteria; kingdom Pseudomonadati; phylum Pseudomonadota; class Alphaproteobacteria; order Sphingomonadales; family Sphingomonadaceae; genus Sphingomonas; species Sphingomonas sp. ABOLE. The sequence continues at coordinate 64,000 of NZ_QQWY01000020.1, read as the reverse complement.
CGGCTGGCTGTGCGATCCGGTGCCGGCGACCAGCGGAGTCTGTTGGCCGGTCTTCACGTCGACCAGCCAGATGCTGGCGCGGCCGCGATCGGTCATGATGTCGGCCGACTGGCGGACATAGGCGACCTTGGTCCCGTCCGGGCTGATCTGCGGGTCGCTCGCCTGCTCGAGCGAAAACAGGTCGCTGCCGGTGAACAGGCGGTTGGGCCCGTCCTGCGCGAGCGCGGCCGCGGGGATCGCGGCGCTGAGGAGAAGGGCGAGGGAGGCGAGGCGCATGAAGGTCTCCGGCAGGACAGGTGCAGCATCGTGTTCGGGCGCGGGGCGCTTGGCAAGTCGTTACGAGGACAATGGACGGCAGTATGATTGCCGCCATTGGCACCCTGCGCCTAGGCCGGCGTTGGGAAGCGCGAAGGAGACTTGCAGATGTTCGAAATCATCAATCCCGCGACGGGCGAAACCGTCGACCGCATCGCCGAGCTGGACGATGCCGGGATCGAGGCGGCGCTGGCCCGCGCGGCGGCCGGGTACAAGCAGTGGCGCGAAACCTCGATCGAGACGCGCACCGCGCTGCTGGGCAAGATCGCCGATGCCTGGGAAGCCAACAAGCAGCACCTCGCCGAACTGGCGGTGCGCGAGATGGGCAAGACGATCACCGCGGGCCTGGCCGAGGTGGAGAAGTGCATCTCGGGCTTCCGCCACTATGCCGAGCATGGCCCCACCTATCTGGCGCCCACGGCCGTCCAGACGCCGACCGGCCATGCCGTCGCGCGCTGGCTGCCGCTGGGACCGGTGCTGGCGGTGATGCCGTGGAACTTCCCCTATTGGCAGGCGGTGCGCTTCCTCGCGCCGACGATCCTTGCGGGCAATGTCGCGCTGCTCAAGCATGCCTCCAGCGTGCAGGGCTGTGCAGCGGCGATGGAGGCGATGGCGCGCAAGGCGGGCGCGCCCGAGGGGCTGTTCCAGAACCTCGCGATCACGTCGGGCAAGGTCGACGCGATCATCGCCGACAAGCGGGTGGCGGCGGTGACGCTCACCGGCTCGGAAGGCGCTGGTGCCAAGGTCGCCGAGGCGGCGGGCCGCGCGCTCAAGAAGGTGGTGCTGGAGCTGGGCGGCTCCGATCCGTTCATCGTGATGCCCTCGGCCGATCTCGACGCGGCGGTGAAGACGGCGGTAACCGCACGCGTGCAGAATGCCGGGCAGAGCTGCATCTGCTCGAAGCGGATGATCGTCCATGCCGAGGTGTATGACGCGTTCCTGGAGAAGTTCGTCGCCGGGATGGAGGCGGTGAAGATCGGCGATCCGATGGACGCGGACACCGTGATGGGGCCGCTCTCCAGCGTCCAGCAGCGCGACACCGTGCTGGAGCAAGTGGAGAAGGCCAAGGCGGCGGGGGCGAAGCTGCTGACCGGCGGGGCGAAGATCGATCGGGACGGCGCGTGGATGACGCCGGGGGTGCTGGTCGACCTTGATCCGGAAAGCGACGTGGCGAAGGAGGAGATCTTCGGGCCGGTCGCGGCCGTCTACAAGGTGGCGGATATCGACCAAGCGATCGCGCTGGCGAACGACGTGCCGTATGGGCTGGGATCGTCGGTATGGACGCAGGACGAGGCCGAGGTGGAGCGCTTCGCGCGCGACATCGAGGCGGGGATGACCGCGGTGAATTCGCTGCTCGCCTCGGTGCCGGGTGCGCCGTTTGGGGGCATCAAGCTTTCCGGCCATGGCCGCGAGCTCGGGCCGTGGGGGCTGCACGAGTTCATGAACCTGAAGGCGGTGATGTTTGGGGGTGGGAAGGCTGGGGATTGAGCTTCCCGCCCTATAGCCCCTCCCCTCCTCGGAGGAGGAGGGGAGGGGCTAGCGAATGGAAATCACCGCCCGGCCTTCACCTCCGCCAGCAGATCCTTGCGGCTGAGCTTGCCGATCATCGTCTTGGGCAGGCTGTCTCGGATCACCACTTCCGCCACCCGCTCGTGCTTGCCGAGCTGCGCGTTGAGCCAGCCGCACATCTCCTTGGCGTCCGCGGTCATGCCGTCGTTCAGCGCGACATAGGCGTGCGGCAGCTCGCCATGGTATGGATCGGGCAGCCCCAGCACGAGCGTCTCCTTCACCGCCGGATGGGTGTAGAGCACCGCCTCGATCTGGCTGGGAAAGACCTTGAACCCGCCGACCGCGATCATGTCCTTCAGCCGGTCGACGATGTGGATATAGCCATCCGCATCGATGATGCCGACATCGCCGGTGCGCAGCCAGTGATCGTCGACGAAGGTGCCGACATCGGCCTCGGGCCGGTTCCAATAGCCCTGCATGATCTGCGGGCCCTGCACGACGATCTCGCCCGGCTCGCCCTCGGGGGCAGGCTTGCGCGGATCCTCCTTGTCGACCAGCCGCACTCGGGTGCCGGGGATCGGCTGGCCGATCGTGCCGCTCTTGTTCAGCCCGACATAGGGATTGGCCGAGACCACGCCCGAGCTTTCGGACAGGCCATAGCCCTCGATGATGTGCGCGCCGGTGACCGACTCCCAGTTGAGCTTGAGCTGCTCGGGCAGCGGCGCGCCGCCGGAGATGCAGAAGCGCAAGGACGAGAAGTCGGACGGCTTCATCCCCGGCGCGTCGAGCAGTGCCTGGTACATGGTCGGCACGCCGGGCAGCGAGCGCGGCTTGGTGCGGCGCAGCTCGGTGAGCACCTGCTGCGCGTTGAAGCGCGGCAGCATCACGATCTTGCCGCCGGTGATCACCGTGCGGTTGAGCACGCAGGTATTGGCGAAGACATGGAAGAAGGGGAGCACGCCCAGTACCGAATCCTCGGCCTGGCCGAGTTCGGGGTCGAGCTCGGCCACCTGCCGCGCATTGGCCGACAGATTCTGGTGGGTGAGCACCGCGCCCTTGGGCGTGCCGGTGGTGCCGCCGGTATATTGGATCAGCGCAACGTCGCGCTCGGGATCGATGGTCGGATTGGGGCAATCGCCCTTGTTGGCGATCAGCTTGGAGAAGGCGAGGATGCGCGGGTCGTGCGGGCGGGCGGTCACCTCGCTGCCGCGGAACAGCTGGTAGAAGAGCGACTTGGCGGTGGGCAGCGCGCCTGCGACCGAGCCGACGACGAGGCGCTCGAGATCGGACCGCTCCAGCACCTTGAGCGCGGTGGGGAGCAGCGCGGTGGCGGACAGGGTGAAGAGCAGCCTTGTCCCCGAATCGGCGACCTGCGCGGCGAGTTCCTCCACCGAGTAGAGCGGCGAGAAGTTCACCACCGTCGCGCCCAGCTTGAGGATGCCGTAATAGGCGGCGACGTAATGCGGCACATTGGGCAGGAACAGCCCGATCCGGTCGCCCGGGCCATAGCCCAGCGCGCGCAGCCCGCAGGCGACGCGATTGGCGCCGTCCAGCACCTCGCCATAGCTGTAGATGCGACCCATGAAATCGAGGAGCGGAGCTTGGCGGCGGGCCGCTGCGCTCTCCTCGAACAGGTCTACCATGGACCGCAACGCGTAGCTGCGATCCCACTCTCCTGGATGCCGATAGGCGGTCTTCCAGACCATTTCGGGCTTTGTCATTGACACCAGTGTAAGCAACCAGATTTTGCCATGCAAGCGCGGTTTTCACGCGCACGAGGACGTTTCGCGCAACCTGCGCGGTCCGTCGCTACGGCAAGTTCCGAGGTCGGGTTTCGCGCCTCAGCGCGCGAGGCGGCCGCTCCAGGTGACCAGCACCGAAACGGCGAGCACGCCGAGATCGACCGCGGCATGGACCTGCTGGGGCGCGGTATCGCCGACGCGGTGCATCAGCAGCTCGAAATCGGCATGCGGGGGCGAGGGGCGCGTGATCGCAACGAGCAGCGCGACGGCTCCGGCAACCAGCAACAGGCGCTTGTGACGCGGCATTTTCCCCAGTCTCCCTGCCGCCGATCTACACGCGACGGCAGAAACAGGCAAGCTCAGGCCGCGTCGAGTCGCAGCGCGCGGGCGCGGTCGCGGCCGGCCGCCTTGGCCTCGAACAGCGCCGAGTCGGCGCAGCGATACAGCGCCTTCCAGTCGAGATCGGAGGCAAGCGTGCCGGTGCAGGTGCCGATGCTCGACGTGATCGTCAGGTCGAACGGCATCCGGACCCGGCGCAGGCTGGCGAGCAGCGCCTCGGGCTCGATCCGCTGCGTGGAGGGGGTGAGCAGCGCGAATTCCTCGCCCCCCATCCGCGCGATCAGCACCGGGTCCGGCGCGGCATGGCGCAGCGCGACGGCGAACAGGCGCAGCACCTCGTCGCCACCGTCATGCCCCAGCGTTTCGTTGACGCGCTTGAAATGATCGATGTCGACGAGGAGCAATTGCTGATGCTCGACGCGCCCGATCGCTTGGTGGAGGAAGGCGCGGCGGTTCAGCAGCCCGGTGAGCGGATCGATGTCGGCCAGCTTGCGCGCGACCACTTCGCGGGTGATCGCCGCGTCGCGCTCGTCGCGCAGGAACTTGATCCGATAGGCCACGGCGAGCGACGAGATCAGCGCCTCTGCCCCCATCGACACCACCGTCGAATTGTCGATCCAGAAGTTCCAGCCGATCAGATGGAGCGAATTGAGCACCCGTAGCACCGCCAGCAGGATGGGTGCGCTCCAGGCGACGGCGAACAGCCACAGGAATCGCGAGCGCTGGTACCATGCGCCCCACAAGGTGGGCACGACGATGGCGAGCAACCCGACGATCGTCAGCGCGTAGAGCAGATCGGCGATGCGCAGATTGATCGCGCCGAACGCTACGACTCCGAAGGCCGAGAGCGGCACCGCCATGGCGATGACGTTCGAGCAGCGTCCCACCCAGGATGGCAGGTCCTTGTCTTCGAAGAAGCTGCGCGTGAACAGGGCCGCGGCGCCGCCCGCCAGCCCCATGAACAGATAGTTGAGCCGCAGGCGATCATTGTTCGCCAGCGCCGGCGCCAGCCAGGCAAGGGCTCCCGACGAGGTGATCGTATAGCCGAGCAGCGCCGCTAGCAGCAGGCAGTAATGGAGTTGGAACCGATGCCGCATCGCGCACCAGAGCGCGAGATTGTAGACGATCAGCGCCAGCGACATGCCTGCGAAAAAGGCATAGAGCGCCGCCAGCCCGAGATTGGCGGCATCGCCTTCGGCGAGCGTCGCGATCCGCGGCCCCAGCAGGATCCCGCGCGCGTTGGCGGCATTGTTGACATGGAACAGCACGCGCACCAGCGCCGGGTCGCGCACAGGGATCGGGAGCTGCGCGATCGCGCCGAGCTGGATCAGCGGGGCGATCCCGCGCGCGTCGCTCCGCCAGCTGCGGATCGCGCCGTCCGCATAGACGAGATGGATCGTCAGCCCGTCCTGCCAGACGCTGCCGAAGCGGATGACCAGGGGCGTCGCAAAGGTGGAGCGGCGATCGATCACGCTGGTCATCGCCCAGAAATCGCCGGAACCGAATCGGTGCTGCGGCGTCGTACAGTCGAACCGTTCCGGGTGCCGGATCAGTTCGTCTTCCCGCTGCCCCTTGTCCGCCAGCAGACACACGCCAAGTGGTTGACCGGCAACGCCCGCTTGGGCATGTGCCGGGGGCACGATGCACGCGAGCACCGCGACGAGCGCGATGCAGAGCAGCCGGCGGGAAAAGGCGCTAACCATGGTGGCGTCGCTACGCCTGTCGGACAAAGAAGACGTAAATGAGGCCGATGCCGGGCACTGCTGATACTGCCGGAGCGCATGGCACCCCTTCCGCGGAACCAGGGCCGGGCGGCGCGGCCGCCGCGCCTGCCAATCGGCTGGATGTCGTCGACGTGCTGCGCGGCTTCGCGCTGATGGCGCTGTTCCTCGTCCATGTCATCGAAAGTTACGAGCTGTTCTGGGCGGGCGAAAAACCCGGGCTGATCACCGATGTCGTCTTCGCGCTGTTCATGGGCAAGAGCTTCTCGCTGCTCGCCCTGTGCTTCGGGTTCAGCTTCTTCATCCTGATGGACCGCGCGGCGCAGCGGGGGCAGGACTTCACCGCCCGCTTCGCCTGGCGGCTGCTGCTGCTGGAAGGAATCGGCTTCCTCCATTCGCTGATCTATCGCGGCGACATCATGCAGACGCTGGCGGCGATCGGCTTCCTGCTGCTGTTCTTCAACCGGATCCGCAGCAACGCGGTGCTGCTCGGCGGGGCGGTGTTCTGCCTGATCGGGCCGAGCCTGATCGTGCAGCTGGTCGCCGGCGCGCTGGGCGCGGGCTGGGCCAACGCGCCGGCGCAGTCCTCGGTCGATCCGGGCATGCCCGTCTATCTGGGCGGCGACCTGTGGCAGGTGCTGCGGGTGAACCTGTGGGCCGGGCAGCAATCCAAATACTGGTTCTTCCTCGAATATGGCCGGATGGTGCAGATCCTCGGCCTCTATCTGCTCGGGCTGGTGCTCGGGCGGACCGATTTCTTCGGCAACCTCGCGAAGAGCCGCGGCTGGCGCAGGCCCGCGCTGCTGGGCGCCTTGGTGGCCGCGGTGCTGCTCTTCGTCACCCGCGAGCCGCTGCGCCTGTGGTTCTCGGGCCTGCACTACGGTCTCGGCGCCGACCGCGCCTTCTGGGCGCTGCTCAACCTGTGGCTGGACCTGGCGGGCACCGCCTTCTGGGCATTGCTGGTGATCGCGCTGTACGACGGGCCCGCGCGGCGGCTGGTGCAGCCGCTCGCCGCGCCGGGGCGGCTGACGCTGACCTATTATATCCTGCAGTCGGCGGTCTTCGTGCCGATCTTCTACCATTACGGCCTGGGCAAATATGCCGACTGGGATGCGGCGACGCGGCTATGGGTCGCGCTGGCCGCCATCGCGGTGCAGATCGTCGCCGCGCACTGGTGGCTGGCGCGCTTCCAGTATGGCCCGATCGAATGGGTATGGCGCGCGCTGACCTATTTGCGGCGCGACGTGCCCTTCCGCCGCAAGGCCCCGGCGCGCGGCTGACGCGCCGGGAGGCTTGGTTCAGATGTCCTGGACGAGCCGGCCGTACAGCTCCGGGCGGCGATCGCGGAAGAAGCCGAAGGCGGCGCGGTGGCGCTTCACCCGATCGAGATCGAGCGTCGCGGTGATCACGCCTTCCTCGGTGCGATTCAGCTCGGCGAGGATGTCGCCGCGCTCGTCGGTGATGAAGCTGGTGCCGTAGAAGGTCTGGCCATGCTCGGTGCCGACGCGGTTGGCGGCGATCACCGGCACGACGTTGGACACCGCATGGCCGACCATCGCGCGGCGCCACAGCCGGGCGGTGTCGAGGCTGTCGTCATGCGGCTCGCTGCCGATCGCGGTCGGGTAGAAGAGCAGCTCGGCACCCATGAGCATCATCGCGCGCGCGGTTTCCGGATACCATTGGTCCCAGCACACGCCCACGCCCAGCGTGGCGCCGGGGCCGTCCCACACCTTGAAGCCGGTGTTGCCGGGGCGGAAGTAGAACTTCTCCTCATAGCCCGGACCGTCCGGGATGTGGCTCTTGCGATAGACGCCCGAGACCTTGCCGTCCGGGCCGATCATCGCGAGGCTGTTATAATGGTGGGGCCCATCGGCTTCGAAGAAGCTGGTCGGGATGTGGATCGAAAGCTCGGCGGCGAGCGCCTGCATCGCCAGGACCGCCTTGTGCTCGGTCACCGGCTTGGCGTTCGAGAACAGCCCTTCGTCCTCGACGCGGCAGAAATACTCGCCCTCGAACAGCTCGGGCGGCAGCACGACCTGCGCGCCGCGGCCGGCCGCCTCGCGGACCAGTTCGGAGACGCGCGCGATGTTCGCGTCGATATCGTTGGAAAAGGCGAGCTGCAGCGCGCCGACAGTGATCTGGGTCATGCGCCGCCATGTAGTCGATGGCGCGTCCAAATCCAGCCCTTGCCTGCCGGATCCGGGATGCGCGCGCGCGCTCTTGCGCAAATTCAGAGCCATCGATCCGTGCAGGTATCGGCCGCTCTATAAACCAAGGAGAAGGTCAGCGGCGGGGGCACCCGGCCGCTCGGTCGCGGTGCGTGGAGTATGTGAATGACGATCAAGCAGAAGCTCCTCGGCTGCCTCGCCCTGTTCGGCATCACTACGCTGCTGCTGGTCGGCGTCGGCTATTGGTCGGCGCGGTCGAGCGAGGGGGCGCTTTCCACGCTGCTTGCCGATCGGGTGAAGCCGCTGCGCGAGCTGAAGGTGGTGGCCGATCGCTATGCGGTCGAGATCGTCGACACCGCGCACAAGGCGCGCAACGGCAACATGGCCTTTGCCGAGGCGGCGACGAAGGTTGCTGCGGGCAGCGACGAACTGCACAAGTCGTGGCGCGCCTATCGCGCCACCCGGATCGAGGGCGAGGAGGCCAGGCTGGCGGCCGAAGCCGAAACCCGGATGAAGGTGGCCGACGAGAAGGTCGAGCGGCTCGGCAAGATCCTGAGCGCGGGCGATGCGGCGGCGCTCGACGGCTTCGTGCGCAACGAGATGTATCCGGCGATCGACCCGGTTTCGGAGGCGATCGCCAAGCTCGTCGACTTGCAGATCAAGATTTCGGAGTCGATCGCCGGCAAGGCGCAGGCCGCCGCCGGGTTCGCCCGCCTTTCGATGGCCGCGCTCGGGCTGCTGGCGGGCGCGGTGCTAATCGTCTCGTTCCTCACCATCACCCACAAGGTGATCGCGCCGATTCGCCGGCTGGCGGAGATCATCGCCGAGCGCGCGCGGTCCTCGGGCGAGGCGCGGCTGCCGCATCTCGAGCAACAGGACGAGATCGGCGACATCACCCGTTCGGTCGACGGCTTCCTGAAGGCGGCGATCGCCAAGGAGCGCGATCGCGCCGAAGCCGCCGCTGCCGAGCAGACGACGGTCACCACCGCGCTGCGCGACAGCCTTGCCGCGCTCAAGGCGGGCGACCTGACCCGCCCGGTCACCGCGGCGTTCCCCGCCGCCTATGCCGAGCTGAAGAGCAACTTCAACGAGGCGCTGGACAATCTGCGCACGCTGATCGGCACCGTGATCCAGAGCGCGCAGGGGATCAGCACGGGCTCCAAGGACATCGCCCAGGCCTCCGAGGATCTTGCCCGCCGCACCGAAAGCACCGCCGCCTCGCTGGCCGAGACCGCGGCCTCGATCGGCGAGATCGACGGCCGGCTGAAGGCCACCGCGGCGGCGGCGACCAACACGGTCGAACGCGCCAACGGCGCGATCCACACGGTGGAGGGCGGTCGCGCGATCACCGACGAGGCGGTGCAGGCGATGAGCCGGGTGGCCGACAGCGCCAAGGGGATCGACGGCGTGATCGAGGGGCTCGACAAGATCGCCTTCCAGACCCGCGTCCTCGCGATGAACGCCGCGGTGGAGGCGGGGCGTGCCGGCGAGGCCGGCCGCGGCTTCGCGGTGGTGGCGGATCTGGTCTCGGCGCTGGCGATGCGCGCCGAGGAAGAGGCCAAGCGCGCCTGCGACCAGCTTACCGTCACCCAGTCCGAGATCGGCACGGCGGTGGAAGCGGTGCAGAAGGTCGACGGTGCGCTCTCGAACATCTCGCAGGACGTCGCGCAGGTGCACCAGCTGCTCGGCAGCATGGCGACCGACAACAACGCCCAGGCTGCCGCGATCGTGCAGGTGACAACCGCGGTGCACACCATGGACAGCGCTACCCAGCAGAACGCCGCGATGGTCGAGGAGACCTCGGCGGCGGCGCGCAACCTGTCGAACGAGACGCGGTTGCTCAGCGATCAGGCGAGCAGGTTCCGCGTGGCAGGCGACGGCGGTGCGTCGCTCCAGGGCAGGTTCGCCACCCCCGCCGAGGCGCGGCCGCTGCCTGTCGCCGCCGTCCGCGCGATGACCCGCGATGTCGAGGACTGGCAGAGCTTCTGACGCACCGGAGCGGGCGCAGAGCGTGATGCCGAAGCGCGCGGGCGCCGCGACGGTCACGCAGCAGAGCAGATCGTCCGCGCGATGCCGGCGACGATCAGCCGGACAGCAGCGCGCGGACGGCCAAGGCGGTCACCCGATCGTCGGGATCTGCTGCGAGATGCAGTGGAAGCTGCCCCCGCCGGTGAGAATATGGTCCGCCCGCTGGCCGACGATTTCGCGGCCGGGGAAGAGGCTCTGCAGCGTCTGAATCGCGGCAGGATCGTTCGGCTGGCCGTAGAGCGGCACCACCACGGCGGCATTGCCGATATAGAAGTTCATGTAGCTGGCCGGGATCACCTCGCCATCCTCGTCCAGCACGGCGCCGGGGGAGGGCATCCGCACCACCTCGACGCCGAACGCCTCGGCGCGGGCGACCGCATCGGCGTAGATCGCGGCGTTGGGATCGTCCTCGGCCGGGGTGGGGATCAGCAGCCGGTTGGGGCCGACGAAGCGGGCGAGATTGTCGACATGGCCATCGGTATGGTCGTTGGCGAGGCCGTCGCCCAGCCACAGCACGCGGGTGTAGCCCAGGTCGGCAGCCAGCTTCGCCTCGATGGCCGCGCGGTCGAGATCGGGGTTGCGGTTGGGGTTGAGCAGGCACTGTTCGGTGGTGACGCACAGGCCGGTGCCGTCGCCGTCGATCGCGCCGCCTTCGAGCACCCAGCCATGCTTGACGGCGGTAAGCTGCCGGCGGGCGGCGAGGCGGGCGCCGATCGTGTCGTCGCCTTCCAGGTCGTATTTGCCGCCCCAGCCGTTGAAGCCGAAATCCTGCGCGACATTGTCGCCGGTGACGATGCCGGCGGTGTCGCGCAGCCAGATGTCGCCGAACAGCTCGGTCACGACCTCGGCGGCGTCGCCGGCCATGGCGCGGGCGGCGTCGGCGGCAGCCGCATCAGCGGCGACGAGGATCACGCGCTCGCCGCGGCCTTCGGCATGGACCGCGCGGGCAAAGGCGATCACTTCTTCGCGGGCCGGCGCCAGGTCTTCGACCCAGAGGTCAGCGTGGCTGGGAAAGCCGATCCAGACCGCATCGTGCGGCGCCCATTCGGGGGGAGGGGTACGAGTCATGGCGGGGGCTTTAGCCCCGTACGGTTACAGGGGAAAGGCCGCGGTGGGCGGCGGCAGCTTCCACTCTTCGATCGTCATCCCGGCGGAAGCCGGGACCCATTCGCCTCTCGGTATCGGCAGGTGCCGTGACGGAGACCCCAATGGATCCCGGCTTTCGCCGGGATGTCGACGGAAGGGGCGCTGGACCGCGTTACTGCCCCGCCCGCGCCTTGTCGCGGATGCCGCGGAATTCGGCGTCCTTGAACCAGTTCGGCCAGCCGCTGCCTTCGGCCAGCGCGCGGCCCAGGCCGTAATAGATCCGTAGGTCGGACAGCGCGCCGTCCCAAGTCCAGTTCGGATCATATTCGTCCTGCGGCTTGTGGTAGCGCTGGTCGGTATAGTCCTCCGCCGCCTTGGCGCCGGCCGCCTTGCCGCCGACCACCAGATCGTCGCCGCTCTCACCGTAGAGCATCGGCACCCCGAGCTTGGCGAAGCTGAAATGGTCCGAGCGGTAATAGCTGCCCTTCTCGGGCGTCGACTCGACGCCGATCACCCGGCCCTCGGCGGCGACCAGCGGCTTGACCATCTCCTCCAGCTCGGACTTGCCCGCGCCGACCAGCACGAAGTCCTTCGCCTTGCCGTGGATGTTGAGCCCGTCCATGTTCACGCCGCCCACCGTCTTCGCCAGCGGGTAGACCGGATGCTCGGCATAATATTGCGAGCCGATCAGCCCCTGTTCCTCGGCGGTCACCGCCAGGAACACCATGCTGCGCCTGGCAGGGCCTGCCTTGGCATGGGCCTCGGCGAGCGCGACCAGCCCGGCGGTGCCGGTGGCATTGTCGACCGCGCCGTTGCAGATATCGTCGCCGTTCACCGGCTTGCAGCGGCCGAGATGGTCCCAGTGCGCCGAGAACAGCACCACCTCGTCCGGCGTGGCGGTGCCGGGCAGGATGCCGACGACGTTCTTCGAGGCCTGGCGCTTGATGCCGACGCCGAAGCTGGCCGAGGCCTTCACCCCCAGCGGCACCGCCTTGAAGCCCTTGTGCCTGGCCGCCTCGACCAGCGCGGCATAGTCCTTGCCGGCGCTGGCGAAGAGCGCCTTGGCCGCATCCTGCTGGATCCAGCCGATCAGCTGCGACTGGTCTTCATGGTCGCCGGGCGTATCCTGCTCAAGCTTGGGGCCGCCCCAGCTGCTCTCGACCACGCCCCAGCCATAGGCGGCGGGCTCGGTATCGTGGATGATGATCGCGCCCGCGGCGCCCTGGCGGGCGGCTTCCTCGTACTTGTAGGTCCAGCGGCCATAATAGGTCATCGCGCGGCCGCCGAACGGGCCGTCCAGCGTCATCGTCTGCCAGTCGGGATCGTTGATCAGGATGACGACCGTCTTCCCCTTCACGTCGAGCCCGGCATAGTCGTTCCAGCCGCGCTCGGGCGCGTTGATGCCATAGCCGACGAACACGACCTCGCTGTCCTTCAGGTCGATTTTGGGCGTGACGCGATAGGTGGAGAACACCGCCTCGCTGCCATAGGCGAGCGACACCGGCGTCTTGCCGCCGGTGAAGGCGAGCTTGCTGGGGCTCTGCACGCTGAGTTCGACCAGCGGCACGTCCTGGACCCATTGCCCCTTGTTGCCGGGCTTGAGCCCCGCCTTCTGGAAACGCTCGATCAGATAGGCGATCGTCTTGTCCTCGCCCGCCGTGGTCGGCTTGCGCCCCTCGAAGGCGTCGGAGGACAGCGTGCTCGTGACGGTCTTCAGCGTATCGAGCGAGATGGCCGGGGCGGCGGTCTGCGCCTGGGCGGCGGCAGTGGTCGAGAGCAACGCAAGGGCAAGCAACGAAAAGCGCATGGAATTCCTCCTGGTGCGCTTGTTCTGCGGATTCGTGCCCATCCGCACAACGAAAAAGGGCGGCCCCGAAGGACCGCCCCGTTTCTCGTTTCCCGAAGGAAGCCGAATTAGCGCGAGTAGAACTCGACGACCAGGTTCGGTTCCATCTTCACCGGGTACGGCACTTCGTCGAGCGTCGGCACGCGGGTGAAGGTGACCTTCGCCGCGCCGTCCGGAGCGACATAGTCGGGGATGTCGCGCTCGGCGAGGCTCTGCGCTTCCATGACCAGCGCCATTTCCTGCGCCTTGCTGCTCAGGCTGATTTCCTGGCCCGGCTTGATGCGGCGCGAACCGATGTTGCACTTCTCGCCGTCGACGCGGACATGGCCGTGGTTGACCAGCTGGCGGGCCGCGAAGATCGTCGGCGCGAACTTGGCGCGGTAGACGATCATGTCGAGGCGCTGCTCGAGCAGGCCGATCAGGTTCTGACCGGTGTCGCCCTTCATGCGCGACGCGTCTTCGTACGAGCGCTTGAACTGCTTCTCGGTGATGTCGCCGTAATAGCCCTTGAGCTTCTGCTTGGCGCGCAGCTGGATGCCGAAGTCCGACATCTTGCCCTTGCGGCGCTGGCCGTGCTGGCCCGGGCCATATTCGCGCTTGTTCACCGGGGACTTCGGACGACCCCAGATGTTTTCGCCCATGCGGCGATCGAGCTTATGCTTGGCGCTGGAGCGCTTCGACATGTCAATTCCTTACCAATTGCTGTGACGTTGACCCGGGCGGCACGCCGTCCTGATCGCGATCCCGGTTTCGCCTGTGCTTCTCCGTCAGGAAAAGCGCAGGGCCACCGCTTCACCGGGGGTGCGGGGCCAATTGCGAAGCGGCGCGCCTAGCGGGGTGGGGCGGGTGAGTCAAGCCCGAGCCATTCGGCGCGAACCTGCGGGTCGGGGTCGTGCGCTGCCCGGGCACCGCTTTCTATCTGCCAGCGAGCCCGATCGAGCCGTTCCAGCGCCCACGCAGCTGCGCCCCGTACGACCGGCGCGGGATCGTCGAGCAGCGCCAGCACCGGCGCAACCAACCGATCGCTGCCGCTGTTGCCGGCGGCGATCAGGCAGTTGCGCACCATCCGGTCGCGGCCGATGCGCTTGATCGGCGAGCCGGCGAAGACTGCGCGGAAGCTTGCGTCATCGAGCGCCAGCAGATCGGCGAGGTAGGGCACGGTCAGCTCGGCGCGGGGGTGGAAGGCGAGGTTCGCCTGGGCGGCGGCGGCGAACTTGTTCCACGGGCACACCGCCAGGCAATCGTCGCAGCCATAGATACGGTTGCCCAGCCCCTCGCGCAGCTCGCGCGGGATCGGCCCCTTGTTCTCGATGGTGAGGTAGGAAACGCAGCGGCGCGCGTCGATCCGATAGGGCGATGGGAACGCGTTCGTCGGGCAGGCGGTCTGGCAGGCGTCGCAACTGCCGCAGCCGCCGCCGCTCGGGCCATCGGAGGCGAGGTCGAGCGTGGTGTAGATCGCGCCGAGGAACAGCCAGCTGCCATGGCTGCGGCTGACCAGATTGGTGTGCTTGCCCTGCCAGCCGAGCCCGGCGGCTTCGGACAGCGGCTTTTCCATTACCGGCGCGGTATCGACGAACACCTTCACGTCGGCGCCCGGCGCCTCGGCGACCAGCCAGCGCGCGAGCTCCTTCAGCCTGCGCTTGACCACGTCATGATAGTCGGCGCCTTGCGCATAGACCGAGATGCGGCCGATCTCGCCCTCGGCCGCCAGCGCCAGCGGATCGGCGGCGGGGGCGTAGCTCATGCCGAGCGCGATCACCGAGCGGACCTCGGGCCACAGGCCTTTGGGGCTGCCGCGCTGCTCGGCGCGTTCCTCCATCCACAGCATGTCGCCATGCGCGCCCTCGTCCAGCCATTGGCGCAGCCGCTCTGCGGTACGCGGCGCGGCATCGGCATGCGCGATCCCGCACGCCGCGAAGCCGATCTCCGCCGCCTTCGCCTTCAGCCGTTCCTCGATGGACTTGTCTTGCCGCACGCGCACCCGCTACCACGTTGCGATTGCTAGGGGGAGGCATCGTTGCAGCAACTCGCCGTCAGTGCCTCCGGGCTGGTCAAGCGCTTCGGAGACCGGCGCGCCGTCGACGGCGTCGGCATCGCGGTGCCCAAGGGGCTGATCTACGGCGTGCTCGGTCCGAATGGTGCGGGCAAGACGACGACCTTGCGCATGCTGCTCGGCATCATCGAGCCCGACGAAGGCGAGCGCACCCTGCTCGGCAGCCGCCACCCGCGCGACCGGAGCGACCAGGTCGGCTATTTGCCCGAGGAGCGAGGGCTCTACCCCAACATGAAGTGCCGCGAGGCGATCGCCTTCATGGGCGCGCTGCGCGGGCTGCCCTGGGCGACCGGCCGCAAGCGGGCAGGGGAACTGCTCGAAAGCGCGGGGCTCGGCCATGCCGCCGACGACAAGATCCGCAAGCTGTCCAAGGGCATGGCGCAGCTCGTCCAGCTGCTCGGCTCGGTGGTGCACGAACCCGAGCTGCTGGTGCTCGACGAACCCTTTTCGGGGCTCGATCCCGTGAACCAGGAGCGGCTGGAATTGCTGATTCGCGGCCAGCGCGATCGCGGCGCGACGATCCTCTTCTCCACCCATGTCATGGCGCATGCCGAGCGGCTGTGCGAGCGGATCTCGGTGATCGCGGGCGGCAAGGTGCGGTTCGAAGGCACCGTCGACGAAGCGCGCGCGCTGCTGCCGCTGCGTGCCCGCTATACGCCGCACCACGATGCCGATGCGATCGGCGCGATGCTGCCGGACGACGCGGTGCGCGAGGGCGGCAGCTGGCGCTTCACCATGCCCGATGGCGGGATCGAGGCGCTGCTCGTCCGGCTGATCGATGCGGGGCACGGCATTTCCGGCCTGTCGATTGAGCGGCCGGGGCTGCACGATGCCTTTGTCCGGATCGTCGGTGCCGAGGCGCTGGCCGACCAGCCGGAGACGATCGCATGATGCCGCGCTTCCTCCGTCAGGCGCTGACCATCGCGCGCCGCGACCTCACCGCGACGGTGATGACGCCGACCTTCCTGCTGTTCCTGCTGAGCCCGCTGCTGATGATCGGGTTCGGGATCATCGGCGGGCTGAGCGGGCAGGCGGCGGGCGCCGCCGGCGAGGCCCGGCAGGTACTCGTCGCAATCGTGCCTGTTGACCAGCACGAGGACCTGCGCGCCGCCGATCGCGAACTGCGCAGCGTGTTCAGCCGCGATTCCGCGCGGCCCCGGCTGCAGCTGGAGGCGCCGCAGGGCGACGCGGCGCGGCAGGCGCGCGCGCTGTTCGACTCGGATGCGATCGAGGCGGCGGCGGTTCTGTATGGCCCACTCGATCATCCGATGGTGCTGCGCCGCGCCGGTGCCGAGGCGGAAGGACGCTATCTCGCCGCGCTCGCCACCCAGACGCTGCGGGCCGCGCATGCGCCGGACGTCCGCAGCACCGCGCGCTTCGAGATCATTGCCGTGCAGGCGCCCACCGTCAGCGGACGCGGGCAGGCGGCCTATTTCTCCACCTTCGCGATCTTCCTCGTCACGCTGATGCTCTCGGGCCAGGCGGTGGGGGCGATGGCCGAGGAGCGGTCGAACAAGGTGATCGAGATCCTTGCCGCGGCGGTGCCGTTGGAAAGCGTGTTCTTCGGCAAGCTGCTCGGCGCCTTCGGGTCGGCGCTGCTGTTCGTTGCCTTCTGGGGCACGCTGATCGCCAATCTGCCCAAGCTGCTGCCTGCGGGCATGGGGAGCGGGCTGTCCGATCTGAGCGTCGCGGTGGGGCCGATCTTCCCGCTGCTGCTGATCGGCTATTTCGTAATGGCCTATCTGCTGCAGAGCGCGGTGTTCCTCGGCATCGGCGCGCTCGCCTCCACCCAGCGCGAGATCCAGATGCTGTCGCTGCCGATCACCATCTTCCAGTTCGCGATGTTCGGCATGGCCTCCTATGCGGCGGGCAATCCGGAAAGCTGGGTGGCGATGGCGGCGGAGATCATGCCGTTCAGCTCGCCCATGGCGATGGCCGCGCGCGCGGCGAATGCGCCCGAGCTCTGGCCCCACGCGCTCGCCTTTGCCTGGCAGGCGCTGTGGGTGGCGATCACGTTGACGATCGCGGCGCGGCTTTTCCGGCGCGGGGTGCTCAAGTCCGGGAGCCCGAAGCGGGGAAAGAAGGCGGTGGCGTAGGATCCTCTCCCTTGAGGGAGAGGATAGCGAAGCTTGGCGCGGCAGCGCCTAGCGTAGCTTGGAGAGGGTGAGCGGCTGCGGAGCAGTCGCGCGAGGCAACGCCGCGCATTGCCCCTCTCCCTCCCACCGCCTCCGGCGGCGGGCCCCTCCCTCTCCCCGGTGGGGAGAGGGAAGGAAGGTCAATGCGTCGCGTCGTCGATCGCGTTGCCGGTGCGGTCCACGCCGTTGGCGAGCGCATCGCCGGTGTCGTCCGCGCCCTCGCGGATCGCGCGACCGGCGGCATCGGCGCGGTTCTCGATCCGATCGCCCAGCCGGTCGGCCGCATTGGCCAGCGAGTCGCCGGTACGGTCGAGCGAATTGTCGACGCGGTCCTCGGTGCTCGGCGAGCAGGCGGCGAGGCCGAGAGCGAGCGCGGGAAGCAGAACGGACAAAGTCTTCGGCATATGGTCTCCTGGGTGTCTAGCCAGCGGGCGCACACGCGCGTAGAGGGCCGCCATGTCACATCGCATCGCCCTCGCCTCGGATCACGCCGCCTACGGAATGAAGGCAGAACTCGCCGATTGGT
Source organism: Sphingomonas sp. ABOLE (assembly GCF_003950455.1). Taxonomy (NCBI): domain Bacteria; kingdom Pseudomonadati; phylum Pseudomonadota; class Alphaproteobacteria; order Sphingomonadales; family Sphingomonadaceae; genus Sphingomonas; species Sphingomonas sp. ABOLE. The sequence goes on along the minus strand of NZ_QQWY01000020.1, from coordinate 46,532 downwards.
TGCGCGCAGCCGGTCATGACGTGCTCGATCTGGGCACCAACGGACCCGAGAGCGTCGACTATCCCGACTATGGCTACCGCCTCGGCAAGGCGATCGAGACCGGCGAAGCCACCTTCGGCATCGCGCTGTGCGGATCGGGGATCGGCATCTCGATCGCGGTCAACCGCAACCCCGCCGCCCGCTGCGCGCTCGTCTCCGAGCCGCTCTCCGCCGGCCTTGCGCGCGAGCATAACGATGCCAATGTCATCGCCCTCGGCGCGCGGATGATCGGCATCGAGATGGCCAAGGCCTGCATCACCCAGTTTCTCGAAACGGCTTTCCTTGGCGACCGGCATGTCCGCCGCGTGGAGAAGCTGAGCAACCCCGAAAGGAGCCCCGCATGAGCACCAACCCAGTTACGGCAGGCCTTCAGCCGGATGGCTTCTTCACCAAGACCCTGAGCGAAGTCGATCCGGCGGTATTCGCCGGCGTCGAGCACGAGCTCGCCCGCGAGCAGTATCAGATCGAGCTGATCGCCTCGGAGAACATCGTCTCCAAGGCGGTGCTCGAGGCGCAGGGCTCGGTGTTCACCAACAAATATGCCGAGGGCTATCCGGGCAAGCGCTATTACCAGGGCTGCCACCCGTCGGACGAGGTCGAGCAGCTGGCGATCGATCGCGCCAAGCAGCTGTTCAACTGCGGCTTCGCCAACGTCCAGCCGCACTCGGGCGCGCAGGCAAACGGCGCGGTGATGCTCGCGCTGACCAAGCCGGGCGACACCATCCTCGGCCTCAGCCTCGATGCCGGTGGCCACCTGACCCACGGCGCCCGCGCGGCGATGAGCGGCAAGTGGTTCAATGCGGTCCAGTACGGCGTGCGCCCCGACGATCACCTGATCGACTATGACCAGGTCGCCGCGCTTGCCCGCGAGCACAAGCCCAAGCTGATCATCACCGGCGGCTCGGCCTATCCGCGCCACATCGACTTCGCCCGCTTCCGCGCGATCGCGGACGAGGTCGGCGCGATGTTCATGGTCGACATGGCGCACTTCGCCGGCCTGGTCGCCGGCGGCATGCATCCAACGCCGTTCGGCCACGCCCATGTCGTCACCACCACCACGCACAAGACGCTGCGTGGCCCGCGCGGCGGCATGATCCTGACCAACGACGAGGCCATCGCCAAGAAGATCAACTCGGCGGTGTTCCCAGGGCTCCAGGGCGGCCCGCTGATGCACGTGATCGCCGCCAAGGCGGTCGCGTTCGGCGAGGCGCTGCGTCCCGAGTTCAAGAGCTATGCCGCGGCGGTGGTCGAGAACGCCAAGGTGCTGGCGGCGACGCTCAAGGAGCGCGGCGCGAACCTCGTCTCGGGCGGCACCGACACGCATCTGGCGCTGGTCGACCTCACCCCGCTGGGCGTGACCGGCAAGGACGCCGACGAGGCGCTGGAGCGCGCCGCGATCACCTGCAACAAGAACGGCATCCCCAACGATCCGCTGCCGCCGATGAAGACCAGCGGCATCCGCGTCGGCTCGCCGGCGGGCACCACCCGCGGCTTCGGCCCGGCCGAGTTCCGCGAGATCGGCAACATGGTCGCCGACGTGCTCGATGGCCTCCGCAACAAGGGCGAGGCGGGCGATGCTGCGGTCGAGGCCGATGTGAAGGCCCGCGTCCGCGCGCTGTGCGAACGCTTCCCGATCTACGGCGGCTAAGTGCGCTGCCCATTCTGTTCCAATGAAGCCAGCCAGGTAAAGGATAGCCGCCCCACCGACGACGGGGCGGCGATCCGCAGGCGCCGGCAGTGCGAGGCGTGCGGCGCGCGCTTCACCACCTTCGAGCGCATCCAGCTGCGCGACCTGACCGTGGTAAAGAGCGGAGAGCGGCGCGAGCCGTTCGAGCGCGAGAAGCTGATGCGCTCGGTCTCCACCGCGTGCCGCAAGCGGCCGATCCAGCCCGCGCAGATCGAGCGGCTGGTCTCCGGCATCCAGCGGCAACTTGAGACGACGGGCGAGAGCGAAATCCCCTCCCAGCGCATCGGCGAGCTGGTGATGGAGGCGCTCAAGGGCCTCGATTCGGTGGCCTATATCCGCTTCGCCAGCGTGTATAAGGATTTCCGCGAGGCGAAGGATTTCGAGGAATTCGCCGGTAACGTCAGCGAGGTCGGCAAAAGTTGAATTCCCCCGTGATCGTGCTCGTCCGCCCGCAGCTGGGCGAGAATATCGGCAAGGCCGCGCGCGCCATGCTCAACTTCGGGCTGACCGAGATGCGGCTGGTGAGCCCCCGCGACGGCTGGCCCAATCCCTCGGCCGGTCCCGCGGCGAGCGGCGCCGATATCGTGCTCGAAAAGGCGCAGCTGTTCGAGAGCGTCGCCGATGCGGTGGCGGACTGCACCCATGTCTATGCCACCACGGTGCGCAAGCGCGGCGTGACCAAGCCGGTGGTGACGCCCGAGGTCGCCGCGCGCGAGATACACGGTGCGCCGACGCGCAGCGCGATCCTGTTCGGGCCGGAGCGCTCGGGGCTGGAGACCGACGATGTGGCGCTCGCGCGCACGATCATCACCGTGCCGATCAATCCCGAGTTCGGCTCGCTGAACCTGGCGCAGGCGGTGATCCTGATCGCCTATGAATGGTCGAAGCATGTCGGGCTGGAGAGCCCGCCCGCGGTCGATCTCGATCCCCCTGCGCCGCAGGAGGAGCTGGACGGGATGATCGGCCAGCTCGATGCGATGCTGGACGATTCGGGCTATTATTTCCCGCCGGACCGGGTGCCCTCGACCAAGCGCACGCTGCGCACGCTGCTCACCAAGCCGCGCTGGTCGAGCCAGGAACTGCGCACGCTGCGCGGCGTGCTGTCGGCGCTGGATGGCCGGAAGCGTCACCGGGCGGAGTAACGGCCCAGCCCATAATCGTCATTCCGGCGAAAGCCGGAATCCATTGGGGTCCCCGGTGCGGCTTTTGCTTTGGCGTAGTGGCGAATGGATCCCGGCTTTCGCCGGGATGACAGCTTCAAGTAGAGCGAACAGCTCCCCCTCCGTGCCGGGAAGGGGAGCATATTCCAAAGCTCAACGCCCGCGCGGCGGGCCCTTGCGGAAGCCGCCGGGCTTGCCGTTGGCGTTGCTGCGGTTCGGCGGCCCGCGACGCGCGGGGCCATCGGCACGCGCACCCGGCTGCGGCGCATCGGTCGCGCGCTCGATGCGGATGCCGTCATCATCGTCGCCCGCAGTGCGCGCGAACTTGTCGACAGCCGCCGCGAACTTCGCCGCCAGCGGCGCCGGGATCTGGAAGTGCGTCTCGTTCGCCGCGATGCGGATCGCGCCGACTTCGTTGCGGGTGATGTGCCCGCGACGGCAGATCAGCGGCAGGATCCAGCGCGGGTCGGCGTTCTGGCGGCGGCCGATATCCATGCGGAACCACACGGTGTCGTCGAAGCCGGGGCGGTGACGCTCCTGCTGCGCGGCGCGGCGTGCCTCCGGCGTCGCCTCGATCAACTCCTCGGGCTCGGGCAGCCGCGAACGGTGCGCACGCACCAGCGCCGCGGCGATCTCGGCCGGGGTCTTCTCGGCGAGCAGGCGCTCGGCGAGTGCGACGTCTTCCTCGTCCGTCTCGATCGGCTGGAGCAAGGCGGCGATCAGCCGCTCGCGGTCCGCCGCGCGGATCTGCTCGGGCGTGGGTGCGTCGATCCACTCGGCCGGGATGCGCGCGCCGTGCAGCATCTGCTCGACGCGGCGGCGGCGCGGATAGGGGACGATCAGCACCGCGGTGCCCTTCTTGCCCGCACGGCCCGTACGGCCCGAGCGGTGCTGCAGCGTCTCGGCATCGCGCGGCAGTTCGACGTGCACCACCAGCGTCAGTGTCGGCAGATCGATGCCGCGCGCGGCGACGTCGGTCGCGACGCAGACGCGGGCACGGCGATCGCGCAGCGCCTGCAGCGCATGGTTGCGCTCGGACTGCGAATGCTCGCCGGAGAGGGCCACGGCCGCGAAGCCCCGCTCCATCAGGCTGGCATGGAGGTGGCGGACATTGTCGCGCGTCGCGCAGAACAGGATCGCCGTCTCCGCCTCGTGCAGGCGCAGCAGGTTGATCACGACATGCTCGATATCGGCCGGCGCGACGGTCACCGCCTGGTAGCTGATGTCGCCATGGCCGCGATCGTCGCTCTTGGTGGTGATCTGGAAGGCGTTGCGCTGGTAGCGCTTGGCCAGCGCCACGATCGGGCGCGGCATCGTCGCCGAGAAGAGCAGCGTGCGGCGGTCTTCGGGCGTTGCATCGAGGATCGCCTCCAGCTCTTCGCGGAAGCCCATGTCGAGCATCTCGTCGGCCTCGTCGAGCACCGCGACGCGCAGGCTGGAGAGGTCGAGCGCGCCGCGCTCGAGATGGTCGCGCAGGCGGCCCGGCGTGCCGACGACGATATGCGCGCCGTGGTTGAGCGTGCGACGCTCCTTCGAGGCGTCCATGCCGCCGACGCAGGTGGCGATGCGCGCGCCGGCCGGGCTGTACAGCCAGATCAGCTCGCGGCTGACCTGCAGCGCCAGCTCACGCGTCGGCGCGATGATGAGGGCGAGCGGCGCGCCGGCGGGCGGCAGCATCTCTTCGCCGGCGAGCAGTTCGGGCGCCATGGCGAGGCCGAAGGCGACCGTCTTGCCCGAGCCCGTCTGGGCGGAGACGATGAGGTCGCGGCCGGCGGCCTGGTCTTCCAGGACGGCGGACTGAACGGGGGTCAGCGTGGAATAGCCACGCTGTTCCAGCGCCTCGGCGAGGCGCGTCGGTAGATTCGAAATAGACATTGAGACCCTAAAATTGGGGCTACGCGCGGCGCACCGCAAGCCCGATACAGTGTTGCAGGCGCGCCCCTCTAACCTCGCGCGCGATCGATCAGCCAGACGGCGAGCGTGAGGAGACACCCCACTGCCAGCCCGGCCAGCAATCCCACCGTCGCTTCTCCGCGTAGGGCCCCGGCCACTGCGCCGACGAGAATGCTCGCCGTCAACAGGAAGCCGCCGGCCATCGGCGTGCGCGAAGGGGTGGACTGCATGGTGCCCCTTGCCACGAATCTGCGCGAAGCGCCAGCCTTAGCCATGGTTTCCCGATCGTTCACCAGCATCGTCCACCGGAGCGGAAGGGAAACCGGTGTATCAGGCCGGCACGGGCCGGGGGCTGCCCCAGTGTTGGAGTTGCAATGGACGTCTACCCCTATCTGAGCGATCGCGACGAAGTGCACGACGCGGCCGATCTGATTCGGCGCTTCGGCCATGCCGCCTGCGGCGAAGCCGCCGCGCGCGCCGAGGCGAGCCGCGATCTCGGCAACGTCATCCACTTCTGCCGCTGGCGCCAGATCGAACGGCTGGTGGTGCTGCTGTCCGTGCCCAAGGTGCTGGGGACGGTCCACTGAGGCTGTGCTGAGCATCCGAAGGTAAAAAGCGTATCCCTCCCCCTGTGGGGAGGATGTAGCGGGCTTCGGACCCAACCTCGCACCGCGGCGTTCCATCCTCGCACCCCCTTCCGCGAGGTACGCTTGACCACACCCCAGATCCTGTCCCTCGTCGTGCTCGCCGGCATGATGCTGCTCTTCATATGGGGCAAGCTCCGCTACGACATGGTGGCCGTGCTGGCGCTGCTCGCGGCGCTGGCAGTGGGCGTGGTGAAGCCCAAGGAGGCGTTCACCGGGTTCGCCGACGACATCGTCATCATCGTCGCCTCGGCGCTCGTCCTCTCCGCCGCCGTCCAGCGCTCGGGCGTGATCGAGCGCGCGATGCTGCTGCTCCAGCGACGGGTGACGCGGGTGCGGTCGCAGCTGCTGCTGCTCAGCGCCAGCGTCGGCTTCGCCTCGGCGCTGGTCAAGAACATCGGCGCGCTGGCGATGATGATGCCGGTCGCCTTCCAGATGGCCAAGCGCTCCAAGGCCTCGCCGGCCACCTTCCTGATGCCGATGTCGTTCGCGTCGCTGCTCGGCGGGCTGATCACGCTGATCGGCACCTCGCCCAACATCATCGTCAGCCGGGTGCGCGAGGAAATGACCGGCCAGCCCTTCGGCATGTTCGACTATGCGCCGGTGGGGCTGGGGCTGACGCTGGTCGGCCTCGTGTTCCTGCGCTTCGCCTATCGGCTGATCCCGCGCGACCGCCGCGCCGCGCCGACGCTGGGCGAGGCGATGGACATCGAGGACTATGTCACCGAGGCGGCAGTGCCGGAAGGATCGGCCGCGGAAGGCGAGACGGTCGCCGAGTTTCGCGAGCGCCACGATCATGCGGTGGCGGTGACCACCATCCTGCGCGGCGGCATCCGCAGCACGCCCTTCCCGGACAATCGCCTGCGCGCCGACGACGTGCTGATCCTCGCCGGCGCGCCCGACGATCTGGAACGCGTGATCGCCACCGATGCGCTGGTGCTGGAGGGGCAGGACCGTGCCCAGCCCGAAGGCAATACCAGCGAGGTCGGGGTGATCGAGGCGGTGATCGGCACCGACTCCGCACTGATCGGCCGCACCGCCGGGCGGCTGGGACTGCACGAACGCTTCGGGGTGAACCTGATCGCCGTTTCGCGCCAGGGCGAGCGGCTGTCTGCCCGGCTGGGCGATATCGAACTGCGCGCGGGCGACGTGATCGTGCTGCAGGGGCCGCTCGACCTTTTGTTCGAGCGGCTGGGCGAGCTCGGCTGCCTGCCGCTCGCGCAGCGCGAGCTGCGGCTGGGCAGCGCCCGCAAGGGCCTGCTGCCGCTGGCCATCCTCGGCGTGGCGATGGCGGCGACGGCGACCGGCTATGTCCCAGTGGCGGTCGCGTTCTTCGCCGCGGCGGGGCTAACCATCCTGCTCGGCGCGCTGCCGGTGCGCGAGGCCTATGAGCATATCGAATGGCCGATCCTGGTGATGCTGGGCGCGCTGATCCCGGTGAGCGATTCGCTGCGCACCACCGGCGCCAGCAAGATCATCGGCGACAATCTCGGCCATATCGCCGCGACGCTGCCGCCCTGGGGCGCGGTCGCGATGATCCTGGCGGCCGCGATGGCGGTGACGCCCTTCCTCAACAACGCCGCGACGGTGCTGGTAATGGCGCCGATCGCCGCCACCTTCGCAGGCGAGCTCGGCTACCGGCCCGAGGCGTTCCTGATGGCGACGGCGGTGGGCGCGGGCTGCGACTTCCTCACCCCGATCGGCCACCAGTGCAACACGCTGGTGATGGGGCCGGGCGGCTACAGGTTCGGCGACTATGCGCGGCTCGGCGCGCCCTTGTCGTTGCTCGTGCTGCTGATAGGCACGCCGCTGATCATGGCCGTGTGGCCGATACATTGAGGGACGGAGTTTCCATGGAACAGATGATTCGCTTCGAGCAGACCGGCGGTCCCGATGTGCTGCAATGGGTCGAGGTCGACCTTCCCGCGCCCGGCCCCGGCGAGGTGCGGCTGCGGACGCAAGCGGCGGGGCTCAACTTCATCGACGTGTACCACCGCACCGGCGTCTATCCGGCGCAGCTGCCCTCGGGCATCGGCGTCGAGGGCGCGGGGGTAATCGAGGCGGTGGGAGAGGGCGTCACCGGCTTCGCGGTCGGCGATCGCGCGGCGACCTTCGGGCCGGCCCTCGGCGCCTATGCCACGGCGCGCAACCTCAAGGCGGACAGCCTGTTCAAGCTGCCCGACGATATCAGCTGCGAGACCGCTGCCGCCGTGCTGCTCAAGGGCTGCACGGTCGAGTTCATGGTCGAGCGCGCCGCCAAGGTGCAGCCGGGCTGGACCGTACTGGTGCACAGCGCTGCCGGCGGCGTCGGGCAGATTGCGGTCGGCTGGCTCAAGGGCATCGGCGCGACGGTGATCGGCACGGTCGGCCACGAAGCCAAGGTGGAGAAGGCGCGCGCGGTTGGCTGCGACCATGTGCTGCTGTCGCGCGGGCAGGAGGATGTCGCGGCGCGGGTGCGTGAGATCACCGGCGGCGAAGGCGTGCCGGTGGTCCTCGACGGGATCGGCAAGGCGACCTGGGAAGCCTCGCTGGGATCGGCGGCGCGGCGCGGGCTGATCATCAGCTATGGCAATGCCAGCGGCTCGGTGGAGGGGGTAAAGCTCGCCACGCTCAACCAGCATGGCTCGCTGTTCGTCACCCGGCCGAAGCTGTTCGACTATTATGTCGCGCCCGAGGAGCGGCAGGCGGGCGCGGCGCGGTTGTTCGAGATGCTGGAAAAGGGCGCGGTGAAGCCGGAGATCGGCCAGCGCTTCGCGATCAAGGATGCAGCGGAGGCGCACCGCGCGATCGAAAGCGGGCAGACGACGGGCTCGACGATCCTGCTGCCGTAAGACGCAGGGCGGAGGGATAAGCCTGCGCCCCCCTCCCGCTTGCGGGAGGGGGGCGGGGGAGGGGAGCTACTTCCGCTTGCTCAGCGCCGCGACGCAGCTCGCCTGGTCGAGCGGGCTGCCGTTGCGCTGGCGGGCATCCACCCAGGTCACCGCCGCCGCGCCGCCGCCGCGCTCGGGCGGGTACAAGTACGCGTCGAGCACGCAGATCGGCCCCACGAACTGCAGCTTGCGGCCCTTGCCCTCGGTCACGTCGAGCCGGGGCTGGCCGAAGCGCGCGAGCAGCTGCGGGGCGGTGAGCCCGCGGATCGGCGCGAGGTTCGCCGGCTGCTCGGGCACGCGCCCCGGCACCGGCAGCGGCGCCGCCGGCCGCGCCGCCGGTACCGTTCCCGAACAGGCGGCGAGCAGCAGCGCCGACAAGGGCACCGAGGACTTGGCGAGACGGACAGCGTTCAAACGGTTTTCCCTTGGTTGCACTTGTATCTGCCTCTCTCTAGGGCGACGCCCACTATCATTGGAGCCCTGAACCTTGACCAACCCCAGCTACGACGTGGTCGCGATCGGCAATGCGATCGTCGACATCCTCGCCCAGGCCGACGACGCCTTCATCGAATCGATCGGCGTGCCCAAGGGTTCGATGCAGCTGATGTTCTCGCCCGAAGAGGCCGATGCGCTCTACGCCAAGATGGGCCCGGGTCGCGAGGTTTCCGGCGGTTCGGCGGCGAACACCGTCGCGGGGATCGCGGCACTCGGCGGCAAGGCGGCGTTCATCGGCCAGGTGGCCGACGACCAGATCGGCGCGGTGTTCGCGCACGACATCCGCGCCGCCGGCGTCCATTTCGACACCGCGGCGCGCCCCGGCCAGCCGACCTCCGCGCGCTGCCTGATCTTCGTGACGCCGGACGGCCAGCGCACGATGAACACCTTCCTCGGCGCCTCGCAGTATCTGCCCGCCGCCGCGCTCGACGAGCAGCTGATCGCGAACGGCGCGATCCTCTATCTCGAAGGCTATCTCTGGGATCCCGAAGAGCCGCGCGCCGCGATGCGCAAGGCGATCGACATCGCCCGCGCCGCCGGCCGCAAGGTCGCCTTCACCCTGTCCGACGTGTTCTGCATCTCGCGCCACGGCGACGATTTCCGCAAGTTGATCGAGGACGGGCTGATCGACATCCTGTTCGCCAACGAGGCCGAGTTGCTCGCCTTGTGCGCGCATGAAGATTTCGAAGCGGCGGTGCAGCACATCCATGGCAAGGTGCCGCTACTCGTCGTCACCCGCAGCGAGAAGGGGGCGATGGCCCTCCAGGGCGACGAGCGGATCGAAGTTCCCGCCGAACCGATCGCGGCGCTGGTCGACACCACCGGCGCGGGCGACATGTTCGCCGCCGGTTTCCTGCACGGCCAGGCGCAGGGCAAGGGGCTGAAGGAGTCGCTCCAGCTCGGCGCGATCTGCGCGGCGGAGATCATCCAGCATTATGGCGCGCGTGCCGAGAAGGACCTGAAGGCGCTCGCCGCCGCGAAGATCGGCTGACACGGCGGTTGTGGCGGGGCCGACGCTCCCAGGGAACGTCATCCCGGCGAAAGCCGGGATCCATTGGGGGCTCCGCCTAGGCTCTTGCTGCTGCCGAGAGGCGACTGGATCCCGGCTTCCGCCGGGATGTCGATTGCGGAGAGGCATGGGCCTCGGCCAGTCGTTGCATAACCACCAGCCACCAAAGAAGAAGGGCCGGAGGATCGCGCCTCCGGCCCTTTCTTTTTGCGCCTGCAAGCCGCGGATCAGGCGTCCTTGTAGCCCGGCGTGTGGGCGTCGCCGATCGGCGGCACCGGCTGGGGCGGCGCGTCGGCATCGATTTCCGGCACGTCGACCAGCCCGCGGCCGACATGGCTGCGCGAGCGGCTGTAGCTGTAATAGACCACCAGGCCGACGACGGCCCAGCCGAAGAACAGCGCGATCGTCGGGCCGGAGAGGCTGACGAACAGATAGAGGCAGCCCGCGATCGCGATGGGCGCGGTCACCATGATCGCCGGGGTGCGGAACGGGCGGTGGCGCGTGGGGTCGGTCCGGCGCAGCACCAGCACCGCGATCGACACTGCGGCGAAGGCGAACAGCGTGCCCGAGTTCGACACGTCCGCCAGCAGGCCGACGGGGAAGAACGCCGCGAACAGCGACACGAAGATGCCGGTCAGGACGGTGATGACGTGCGGGGTGTGGAACTTCGGGTGCACGCGCGAGAAGAATTCGGGCAGCAGGCCGTCGCGGCTCATCACGAAGAAGATGCGGGTCTGGCCGAACATCATCATCAGGATGACCGAGGGCAGCGCGATGATCGCCGCGGCGCCCACCAGCCAGCCGAGGAACGGATGGCCGATCGAGCGCAGCGTCCAGGCCAGCGCTTCCTTCGAGCACACCACGACCTGCTCGGTGAGCGCCGAACATGCCTGCGACAGCGCGGGCGTGCCGGGCGAGAGCACTTCGCCGCCCGGGCCATAGACCGGCTGCGCGCCGACGGTGCCGATCACGCCGGCGGCGACGAGCATGTAGAAGATGGTGCAGATCGCGAGGCTGCCGATCAGGCCGATTGGCATGTTGCGCTGCGGGTTCTTGGTCTCCTCGGCCGCGGTCGAGACCGCGTCGAAGCCGACATAGGCGAAGAAGATCGAGGCGGCGGCGCCCGAGATGCCGGCGAAGCCGAGCGGCGCGAACGGGGTGAACTGGCCGGTCTTCAGCACCGGGATCGTCACGATCACGAACATCGCCAGGGCGAGGATCTTGATGCCGACCAGGATCGCGTTGACCGAGGCGCTTTCCTTGGTGCCCTTGACCAGCAGCGCGGTGACGATCGCGGCGACCGCCATCGCCGGCAGGTTGATCATGCCGCCGTCGAACGGCCCGCGGATCAGCTGCAGCGGCACGACGATGCCGAAATTGTTCTGGATGAACCCCATCATATAGCCGGACCAGCCGACCGAGACGGCCCCCGCCGCGATGGCATATTCGAGGATCAGCGCCCAGCCGACCATCCAGGCGACCAGCTCGCCCATCACGGCGTAGCTATAGGTATAGGCGGAGCCCGAGACCGGCACCATCGCCGCCATCTCGGCATAGCAGAGCGCCGCGACGGCGCAGACGAAGCCGGCGATGACGAACGAGACCATCATGCCCGGCCCGGCCTTCTGCGCGGCCTCGGCGGTCAGCACGAAGATGCCGGTGCCGATCACCGCGCCGATGCCGAGCATGGTCAGCTGGAAGGCACCCAGCGAGCGGTGGAGCGATTTCTTTTCGGCTGTAGCGAGAATGGCATCGAGAGGCTTTACGCGCCCGAATATCATTGCGTGATCCCCATATGCGGCGAGCGTAGCGCCGCCCCCAATTGGTAAAGGCGCGAGCCTAGCCCCAAACGCGGCCCGCGCAATCCCCTACCGCGTGCGGATGTGAAACAATGTTGCGTGCGCACGCAATTACCGCGCGAGCATCGGCCCGAGCGGCTGGCCCGCGAAGATATGGACGTGCAGGTGCGGCACTTCCTGCCCGGCATGGAGGCCGGTATTGGCGAGCAAGCGGTAGCCGGGTTCGACGAACCCCGCCTCGCGGGCGACCTTGCCGACGGCGCGGATGAACCCGGCGATCTCGGCGTCGGATGCACGGGCCGAGAAATCGTCCCAGCTGACATAGGCGCCCTTGGGGATCACCAGGATATGGTGCGGCGCCTGGGGCGCGATGTCGTGGAAGGCGAGGGCGTGCTCGTCCTCAAATACCTTCTTCGCCGGAATCTCGCCGCGCAGGATCTTGGCGAAGATGTTCTGGTCGTCATAGGGCTGGGTCGGGTCGATCGGCATTTGTGGCTCCGTGGCTTAAATCCTCCCCGGCACGGGGAGGGGGACCGCGCGGCGCAGCCGCGTGGTGGAGGGGCCGCGCCGCGAGGCGCGGTGCCCGATTTCAGCGCAGGATCCCGCCGCGTGCCGCGGCGGCCCCTCCACCATTCGCTGCGCGAATGGTCCCCCTCCCCGTGCCGGGGAGGAATTGGAGGGGAGCAACCTCATCCCCGCGCCGCCTTTTCGGCAATACCGGACACGCCTTCGCGTCGCGCCAGCTCGGCGCGGACATCGTCGAGGCTCAGCCCCATGTCCGCCAGCAGCACGAGCAGGTGGAAGAGCAGGTCCGCCGATTCCTTCACCAACTCCGCGCGATCGTCCTGGATCGCGGCGATTACCGCTTCGGTGGCTTCCTCGCCCAGCTTCTGCGCGATCTTGGCGCGGCCGCGGGCGGTGAGCTTGGCGACATAGCTGGTCGCGGGATCGCCCAGGCGGCGGTCGCGGATGGTCTGTTCGAGCGTGTCGAGAAGGTCGGCCATGGTCTCCGGCTGCGGGAGCCGTGCGGCGCTGTCAATCCTGGGGCGCGGGATTGCGGGGCTTCCCCTATGGTAGCTGCGAGTGATTCGCGGCAGCAGGGCAGGATGACGATGGTGCAGGAACGCGAATCGGGGGCAGGGCACGAGCGGCTCTCACGACCCTTGTGGCTGGTGCTGGGTTTCGTGTTCGTCGCGCTTGGCTTCATCGGCGCGATGCTGCCGCTGCTGCCGACGACGATCTTCCTGATCCTAGCCGCCGGCTGCTTCGCCCGCTCCTCGCCGCGGCTGGAGGCCTGGCTGCTCGACCATCCGCGATTCGGGCCCACGCTGGTCGCCTGGCGCGAACAGGGCGCGATCTCGCGCAAGGGCAAGGCGATGGCCTGCGCGGGCATGGCGCTCGGCTACGGCCTGTTCGCCTGGGGCGCACGGCCGGGGCCCTGGCTGGCGGTCGGGGTAGCGGCGGCGATGCTGGGGTGCGCGTGGTATGTGCTCAGCCGGCCGACGGCGGTGTAGAGCAAGTGCCGTAGCCACGGTCCAAAGGGCGGGTAGTGGCCAGAGTTGCCTCAGCTTCTTTTATCGTGCGTTATCCGTTACGCTAAAGAAATTTGGCCCCTCGCGCCCTTTTTCCGGATTGCTTTGCATAGAGAGTACGCGCCTAAATCGAAAGCTTCCGTAATAGGTGTCGCCGTCCGTTGCATAGACGTAATATCGGACATTCGGCGTCAGCTTCTTCGCGGGCGTAGAACCCGTGGCATCTCCCGGCGTTGCGCCATATTTTAGAGGAAAGTTGCTGCGACAGTCTGAATGTTTCAGGGGTTTGTCGAAGCTCCACATGAGATCGCCCGTTTCACTGGTAACCTCAAAGTGATTGAGGCAACCGGAATTACGGTCTTTTACGCTGAAGATGATTTCGCCGCCCACGAAATCAACATCTATCGGATATGCATAGCTGCAACCCGCCAGGGCTAACAGGAAGAGTGTGCTCAGCCCAAGAAAGACGGGATGGGCTGAGGATGCTATCCGGCTCACAACCAGAACTTAGCAGCAGACAGGCGAGCTGCAACTGGCGCTTCGCCGGTCGGCAGCCAAAACTACCCCCTTACCGGTATCCCCGCTGCCGCCAGCGCGGCATGCGCCTCGGCGATGGTCGCCTGGCCGAAGTGGAAGATCGACGCCGCGAGCACCGCCGAGGCATGGCCGTCGCGGATGCCCGCGACCAGATCGTCCAGCCCGCCGACGCCGCCCGAGGCGACCACCGGCACCGTCACCTGGTCGGCGATGGTGCGGATCAGCGCCAGGTCATAGCCGTCGCGGGTGCCGTCGCGGTCCATCGAGGTGACGAGCAACTCGCCTGCGCCCAGTTCGGCGAGGCGCAGCGCATGCTCGACCGCGTCGATGCCGGTGGCGCGGCGGCCGCCATGGGTGAACACTTCCCAGCGCCCGTCGCCGGTCCGCCGCGCGTCGACCGAGGCGACGACGCACTGGCTGCCCATGCGGTCGGCGATTTCCGCCACCACTTCCGGTCGCGACACTGCGGCGCTGTTCACCGCGACCTTGTCGGCGCCGGCCAGCAGCAGCGCGCGGGCATCCTCGACGCTGCGCACGCCGCCGCCGACGGTGAGCGGCATGAAGCACACCTCGGCGGTGCGGCGCACCACGTCGAGGATCGTGCCGCGCGCCTCGTGGCTGGCGGTGATGTCGAGGAAGCACAGCTCGTCGGCGCCCGCGGCGTCATAGGCGCGGGCCTGCTCGACCGGATCGCCGGCGTCGCGCAGCTCGACGAAGTTGACGCCCTTGACCACGCGGCCGTTCGCCACGTCGAGGCAGGGGATGACGCGGGCGCGGACGGTCATCGCCCCGCCTCGATCGCCTCGGCGAGGTCGAGCCGGCCGTCATAGAGCGCGCGGCCCGAGATCACGCCTTCGATGCCGTCGTCGACATGGGTGCGCAGCGCATGGATGTCGTGGATGTCGGTGACGCCGCCGCTGGCGATCACCGGGATCGACACGGCGCGGGCGAGCGCCACGGTCGCCTCGACATTGCAGCCCTTGAGCAGTCCGTCGCGGCCGACATCGGTGAAGAGCAGCGCGGCGACGCCCGCGTCCTCGAAGCGGCGGGCGAGATCGACGACGCTCACGTCCGACACATCGGCCCAGCCATGCGTCGCGACCATGCCGTCGCGGGCGTCCACCGCGACGACGATCTGGCCGGGATGCGCGCGGGCGGCTTCGCGGACGAGGTCCGGGTTCTCCAGCGCGGCGGTGCCGATCACGACGCGGGTCACGCCCATGTCGAGCCAGCGGCTGATCGATTCATGGTTCCGGATGCCGCCGCCGAGCTGCACCTTGCTCGGCGTCCGGGCGAGGATGTTGGCCACCGCGAGGCCATTGACCGATTCGCCCGCGAACGCGCCGTCGAGGTCGACGACGTGCAGCCACTCGGCGCCGGCCTCGGCGAACAGCGCTGCCTGGGCGGCGGGGTCGTCGCCATAGACGGTGGCGCGCGCCATGTCGCCTTCGGCCAGGCGGACGACCTGGCCGGCCTTGAGATCGATGGCGGGGAAGATGTGCAGGGTCATGGGGATCTTAGGGCTTCCAGGCGAGGAATCGTTCGAGCAGCGCGATGCCGTAGCGCTGGCTCTTCTCGGGGTGGAACTGCAGGCCGACGATGTTGTCGCGGCCGATCGCGGCGGTCACCGGGCCGCCATGCTCGGTGGTCGCGAGCACCGCGTCGCCGTCAAACGCGAAGCTGTGGAGGAAATAGGCCTCGCCGCGCTCGATCAGCGGGTGGTCGGCCACCGGCACCACGTCGTTCCAGCCCATGTGCGGGACGCGCAGCTCGGGGCTCGCGGGCAGCTGGCGGACGGTGCCGGGGATCCAGCCAAGCCCGGCATGGCTGCCGAGCTCCTCGCCAGTCGTCGCGAGCAGCTGCATGCCGACGCACACGCCGAGGAACGGCACCGCATCGCGCAGCACGCGGGTCTCCAGCGCCTCGATCATGCCCGGCAGCGCGCGCAGGCCCGAGGCGCAGGCGCCGAACGCGCCGACGCCGGGCAGCACCACCCGGTCCGCGCCCAGCACCACCGCCGGGTCCGCGGTCACCGCGATGTCGGCAGCACCCGCCGCCTTCAGCGCATTGTGCACCGAATGGAGGTTGCCCGCGCCGTAATCGATCAGCGCGACCGTCACTGGCCGAGCGCTTCCAGCCCCGGTGCGAGGATGCTCGGGGCGACTTCGATGAACGCATATTCGGCCGCGCCTGCCGTCGCGAAGGGATCGCCCGCCGCCCAGGCCTGCACTTCTTCGAGCGACCCGCGCGCCATGAAGAAGCCGCCGGTCACCGGCACCTTGCGGCCCGCGACCAGCAGCCGCCCGTCGGCGACGCCCTGCTTGAGCCAGTCGACATGCGCCGGGCGCAGCGCGTCGATCTCCGAAATGTCCACCTTGTAGGTCAGCAGCACGAGGATCATCACAGCACTCCCTTGGTCGACGGGATGGCATCCGCCTTGCGCGGATCGATCTCCACCGCCTCGCGCAGCGCACGGGCCAGGCCCTTGAACGCGGCTTCGGCGATATGGTGGTTGTTGCTGCCGTACAAAGTCTCGACGTGCAGCGTCAGCCCTGCGGTCTGGGCGAAGCTGTGGAACCAATGCTCGAACATCTCGGTGTCCATCTCGCCGAGCTTCTTCTGCGAGAATTCGGTCTTCCACACGAGATAGGGGCGGCCGGAAATGTCGATCGCGACGCGGGTCAGCGTCTCGTCCATCGGCGAGAGCGCGTCGGCATAGCGGCGGATGCCCTTCTTGTCGCCCAGCGCCTTGGCGATCGCCTCGCCGATCGCCAGCCCGGTGTCCTCCACCGTGTGGTGCTGGTCGATATGGAGGTCGCCCACGGTCTTGACGTCCATGTCGATCAGCGAGTGGCGGCTCAGCTGCTCGAGCATGTGATCGAAGAATCCGATGCCCGTATGGATGGTATAGACGCCGGTGCCGTCGAGGTTGACGGTGACGTCGATCGAGGTTTCGCTGGTCTTCCGGCGGATCGTCGCGGTGCGCATGAGGGTGCACATAACGCTGATAGCGACGCATGCAATCTTGACCCGATATTTTCAGCCGCTACCCAAGGGAGCATGAACGGCACCGTGCCCGATAGTTTGATTCCGTATGACGAGATCGTGCAGGAAGCCCTGCGCGCCGTGGTGGGCCGTGTGCTCGGCTCGGTGGCGCAGTCGGGCGGCCTGCCGGGCGCGCATCATTTCTACATCACCTTCAAGACGCAGGCGCCCGGGGTCGACATCCCGCAGCGGCTGATGGAGCGGTTCCCGGACGAGATGACCATCGTCCTCCAGCACCGCTACTGGGACCTGACGGTGGACGACCGGAAATTCTCGGTGGGGCTCAGCTTCAACCAGATCCCGTCGATCCTGACGATCCCGTTCGCGGCGATCACCGGCTTCCACGATCCGGCGGTGAATTTCGAGCTGCGCTTCCAGGCGACCGAAGGCCCCGAGGGCCCCGAACCGCACGAGCATGACGACGCCGAGAATGACGGCGACGGCCCGGTGGCCAAGCCCGCCGAGGACGGCTCGAACGTCGTGTCGGTGGACTTCAAGCGGAAGAAGTAAGGGCGGGAGCCCATAGCGTTTCCTCCCCCGCCAGGGAGAGGTGGCGCCGAAGGCGACGGAGGGGGGGGCGGAACCTCTCGGACCGTCGTGCTTCCTCCCCCTCCGACCCGCTGGCGCGGGCCACCTCCCCCTGGCGGGGAGAGCAATCGCATATGGCCAAGGACTCCCGTCATCCCGGCGGAAGCCGGGATCCATTGGCGCTGATGCCACGGTTCTTTCCCCCAGCGCACAGGGCAATGGATCCCGGCTTCCGCCGGGATGACGATGGTTTTCGATGTACCGATATCCTTCGGGTTCAAATGCGATAGCCCTGCCCGCCAGGGGGAGGATACACTCTGCCCTTGAGCGTCTTCCGACTCCCCTAAATCAGCCCCTTCGCCCTTAGGCTGGCATGGCCTTCGCTGCCGATGATGATGTGGTCGTGCACCACGATGCCGAGCGGCTTGCCCGCCTCGGCCACCCTGCGCGTCACGTCGATGTCGGCGCGGCTCGGGCTCGGGTCGCCCGAAGGGTGGTTGTGGACCAGGATCAGCGCCGCCGAGCCCAGGTGCAGCGCGCGGGCGATCACCTGGCGGACGTAGAGCGGCGCCTCGTCGATCGAGCCTTCGTTCATCAGCTCGTCGCGGATCAGCATGTTGCGGGTGTTGAGGTGTAATACGCGCACCCGCTCGATCGCATGCGGGGCCATATCGGCGCGCAGATAGTCGAGCAGCGCCTGCCAGTTGGCCAGCACCGGCTGTTCGCGCACCCGCGCCTGGAGCAGCCGCAGCGCGGCGGCGTGCACCGCCTTGAGTGCGGCGATCTGGGTGTCCTTGACGCCCTCGATCCGCAGCATCGCCTCGGCATCGGCGGCGAGCAGCCCGGGCAGGCCGCCGAACTCCTTGAGCAGCGTCTTGGCGAGCGGCTTGGTGTCCTTGCGCGGGATGGTCAGCGCCAGCAGATATTCGACCAGTTCGTGATCGAGCAGCGCCTCCGGCCCGCCCTCGAACAGGCGTTTGCGCAGGCGCGCGCGGTGGCCGCTGTTGTCGGGAGCCTCGTCGGACATCGCCGCGACTATGCAGGGACGGGGGAAGCCCTGCAATCCGCCGGAACGAATAGGGCGCCCCTGCATCGCTCGCACGGCAACCTGTTGCACCGCAACGGAGGTAATTGGCGGATTTCTGCGGCTGCGAAGACCGCGCTGGCGCATGAATCGGCAATGAAGCGCAGCATGCTGCAACGGTTGACTCGGTCGATTGGTCTTCCTAAAGCGCCCGTACGTCGCGGCCATCGGCTGGCGATGTTGTTTGTCGCCCGCCCGATGCGCGGCGGCTTTTTCATATCTGGATCGCCGTGCTCGCTTTGTCTGACGACCCTATCCGTTCCGACCTCGACCGTCGCATCGCCGATGCGAAGGCGGCGGTGCGCGAGGGCCAGACGCCGGTGCGCAAGCCCGGAAAGGGCTATAAGCAGGGCTCGCGGGTGCTCGCCGAACTGATCGGCGCACCGCTGGGCGGCGGGGTGATCGGCTTCGCGCTGGACAGCTGGCTGGGAACGAGCCCCTGGGGGCTCCTGATCCTGCTGGTGCTCAGCGTGATCGTGGCGTTTCGCAACATCTACAAGATTTCGAAGGAGCGCGCAGAGTGAGCGCCGGCAAAATCGATCCGATGGAGCAGTTCAAGGTCGAGCCCGTACTGGGCCGGCATATCGACCTGTTCGGCTATGACATCTCCTTCACCAACTCGGCGCTGTTCATGTTCGTGGTCGCCGCGCTGCTGTTCCTCTTCATGGTGGGCGGCCTGCAGCGCAAGCTGATCCCGGGCAAGTGGCAGCTAATGGTGGAAGGCGCGGTCGGGTTCATCGACTCGATGGTCAACGTGAACATCGGCAAGGGCGGCAAGAAGTTCGCGCCGTACATCTTCTCGCTGTTCTTCTTCATCCTGTTCGCCAACCTGGTCGGCGTGCTGCCGCTGGCGGTGCTGCCGGGGCTGCACACCTTCGCGGTGACCAGCCACATCACCGTCACCGCGGTGCTCGCCTTCTTCTCGTTCGGCATCGTCCTCGCGGTCGGCCTGATCAAGCATGGCTTTAAGTTCTTCTCGCTGTTCGTGCCGCACGGCGCGCCGGGTTGGCTGATGCCGGTGATCATTCCGGTCGAGCTCGTCTCGTTCCTGGTGCGTCCGTTCTCGCTGGGCCTGCGACTGTTCGTCGCGATGACCGCCGGGCACATCCTGCTCGAAGTGTTCGGCAGCTTCGTCGTCCAGGGTTTCACCAGCGGCACGCCGCTGGGCGGGCTGGTCGGCGTGCTGAGCTTCGCGATGATCGTCGGCGTGAGCGCGCTTGAGCTGCTGGTCTGCGCGATCCAGGCCTATGTGTTCGCGCTGCTGACCTCGCTGTATCTCCACGACGCGGTGCACCTGCACTAAGTCGATCCGTTTCGAATTATCGTTTTTACCGAATTATCTAGGGAGCTAGAAATGACTGATCTTGGTGCAATGTACATCGGTGCCGGCCTCGCTGCGATCGGTATCGGCCTCGCCGCGCTCGGCGTGGGCAACGTGTTCGGTTCGTTCCTCGAAGGCGCGCTGCGCAACCCGGGTGCGGCGGACGGCCAGCAGGGTCGCCTGTTCATCGGTTTCGCCGCGTCGGAACTGCTGGGCCTGATCGCGTTCGTCGTCGCGATCCTGATCCTCTTCGTCGTCAAGTAAGCAGAACGGAGGCCTCGGCCGATGCCGCAGTTAGATCAGATCCCGGAGATCTACGCCTCGCAGGTCTTCTGGCTCGCGATCGTATTTGCCCTGATCTACTTCGGGATCGGCAAGGCGATGGTCCCGAAGATCGAGCGGACGATGGAAGATCGCTCCGCCCGCATCAGCGGCGACCTCGCGGCAGCCGAAGCGGCGCGCGACGCCGCCAAGGCTGCGGACGAGGCCTATCAGGCGGGGCTGGACGCTGCCCGTGCCGAGGCGCTGCGGGTGACCGCCGGCGCCAAGGCGCAGGCGGCGACCGCCGCCGAAGCCAAGCTCAAGGCCGCCACCGCGGCCGATGAAGCACGGCTGGCCGACGCGACCCGCTCGATCGCCGAGCGCGAGCAGGCGGCGATCGGCGAGATCGAAGCGGCGACCGTCGAGGCCGTCGAGGCGATCGTCGCCCGCGTCTCGGGCGTCGCGGTCGACCGCGCCAGCGTCGAACAGAAGGTAAAGGCGGCGCTTGCCCATGGCTGAACAAGCTCATTCCGTAAACGCCGAGGTCGGTACCGTGGAACTGCACCATGAGCCGGCGGTGTTCGGCGTGATCACCGCGCCCGGCTTCGTGGCGCTGTCCATGCTGGTCGTGGTGGTGATCCTCCTGGTCAACAAGGTGCCGGGCATGATCGGCGCCATGCTCGACAAGCAGATTTCCAAGATCCGCACCCAGCTCGACGAAGCGTCGAAGCTGCGCGCAGAGGCCGAGGCGATGCTCGCCGAGGCCAAGGCCCGCACCGCGTCCGCCGATGCGGACGCCAAGGCGGTGGTCGCCAACGCCCAGGCCGAAGCGGCTGCGATGCAGGCCAAGGCGGAGGCCGATGCGGCCGAGCTGATCGCCCGCCGCACCCGCATGGCCGAGGACAAGATCGCCGCCGCCGAGCGCACCGCGATCCAGTCGATCCGTGCCCGCGCCGCCGATGCCGCCACGACCGCCGCTGCCGCGGTGATCGCGGAAAAGCACGGCGCCGAGGCCGACAAGGCGCTGGTTGACAAGACCATCGCCGGGCTGGGCCGGCTCAACTGAGCTGGCCTGCCACGCCGCCCGTGCTAAGGGCGTGCGATGGCTGAACCCAAATCCTATCGCTGGCTGAGCGCCGGTGCCCTGGTGGCACTGGCGCTCGCTGCGTTTGTGGCCGTGGTCGCGCTGCGCCACGCGTCCGACGACCATAGCCGGGCGACCAATGTGAAGGTCCGCGCGGACCAGGCGATGCAGCGGATCGAAGCCGAGGTCGACCGGCTCGAGAACGAGGCCGCCGCACCCTGATTCTCCCGCGTCGCCTTCCAGCCGATCGCCCGCCGGCAGCTGCTCCCAACTGCCTCCGGTTTCGCGAAAATTACGGATCCATGACGGCGGCTTGCGCAAGTCTCCTATAAGGAAAGTGCGGGGCTTGCCGGGGCAATTCCACGACGATTCAACGGGCTATGGTCACCAGGCCGCAAATGCGGCGGGGGAGGACAGCTGCGCCCTGTGGCGGCGGGAAGGGTTTGGCGGGCGGCCGCACGGGACGTGCAGGTTAGCTTAGGGGCGTTATGCAGAAGATTGTCGAAGGTGCGCGGACGCAGGGCGTCGTCGCGCAGAAGGTTCGTGGTGTCCGCGGCATTCTCGCCGCATCGACCATGCTGGGGATGCCGGTTGCGGCCGCAGCGCTCGGGCTGCTCGCGCCAGCGGCGGCGCAGGCGCAGTCGACGATCCTCGCCGGGGATTACATCAAGGTCGGCATCAACGGCAGCATCGGCTCGCTGGGCTATGATGGCAACACCTCGCCTGGGATCCTGTACGATGGCTCGGGCTCGGGCACGTTCAACACGGCCTATGACTATCTGACGCCGGGCAGCCCGTTCGAAGGGTTCGTGGTCACGGCGAACGGCCTGGCACCGATCGTGAACAACAACGGCCAAGGCGCGGCGTTCACCGGCTCGCTCACCAGCTACAACGGCGTCGCCTATGGCGGCACCACCTATGACCAGCGCGCGGTGTGGACGGGTACCTATGGCAGCCTGTTCACCATCACGAACGACTATTTCTTCAACAAGACCAGCCAGCAGGTCGGCATCCGCACGACCATCACCGCGCTGAGCGACCTGACCGATCTCGCCTTCTCGCGGGCGCTCGATCCCGACGCGGTGGCGGCGGCCGGCGATAGCTCCATGACCAACAATTTCCGCGGGAACGGCACCGTTTCGGTGAACGATCTCGTCTATGCCGAGGCGCTGGTCTCGAAATATGCCATCGGGCTCTACACCATCTCGGCCTATACGCATAACTCGGCGGTGACGGGCTGGACGACCGACACGGCCTCCTATCTCGCCGGCACCGATGTCGGCAACGGCGACAACACGATCGGCCTGGGCTTTAGCCTCGGCTCGCTGCTCGCCGGCAATTCCGCGGTGATCGACTATTCCTACATCTTCGGAACCGACATCGGCAAGGCGCTCGCCAGCGCCGGCGGCGGCCGCGGCAACATCGCGACCGACGTGACCGCGGGCGATGTCGTCGCGGGCAACGTCAACCCGGTGCTCTCGGGCGGCAAGATCACCTTCGGGGCCGATCAGACGCTGGGCAACGACCTGACCATCGATCCCGCCGGCGGCACGATCGACACCACCACCGCCAATGCGACGCTGGCCGGCGTCATTTCGGGCGCGGGCGGCCTCACCAAGACCGGCACCGGCACGCTGACGCTGACCGGCGCGAACAGCTATACCGGCGGGACCACGGTGGCGGCGGGCAGGCTGGTGGGCGACACGGGCTCGCTGACCGGCAGCATCGTCAACGACGGCGCGGTGGAATTCGCGCAGGGAAGCGACGGCAGCTTCGGCGGCGCCGTCACCGGCACCGGCGCGCTGATCAAGAGCGGCACCGGCACGCTGACGCTGACCGGCGCGAACAGCTATACCGGCGGGACCACGGTGGCGGCGGGCAAGCTGGTGGGCGACACGGGCTCGCTGACCGGCAGCATCGTCAACGACGGCGCGGTGGAATTCGCGCAGGGAAGCGACGGCAGCTTCGGCGGCGCCGTCACCGGCACCGGCGCGCTGATCAAGAGCGGCACCGGCACGCTGACGCTGACCGGCGCGAACAGCTATACCGGCGGGACCACGGTGGCGGCGGGCAAGCTGGTGGGCGACACGGGCTCGCTGACCGGCAGCATCGTCAACGACGGCGCGGTGGAATTCGCGCAGGGAAGCGACGGCAGCTTCGGCGGCGCCGTCACCGGCACCGGCGCGCTGATCAAGAGCGGCACCGGCACGCTGACGCTGACCGGCGCGAACAGCTATACCGGCGGGACCACGGTGGAGGCGGGCAAGCTGGTGGGCGACACCAGCTCGCTGCAAGGCACGATCTTCAACAACGCCACGGTCGAGTTCGCCCAGGCGACTGCCGGTACCTTCGCCGGTACCCTCGCCGGCACCGGCTCGCTGGTGAAGTCGGGGGCGGGCACGCTCACCCTGGCGGGCACCGCGCAGCGCCTGACGCTCGACGTCACCCAGGGCAAGGTCATCGCGACCAGCCAGGCAGCGATCGGCAGCGACGGCGGCGCGATCAAGCTCGAGAACGCCGGCACGCTGGCGGCAGGCGCGAACCTCACCATTACCCAGGCGGTGCTGGTCGGCAACGGCGGCGGGGTGATCGATACCGGCGCGAGCACGGTGCGGCTCACCGGCGGCAGCATGGGCGGCAACTGCCTGATCAAGCAGGGCAGCGGCTTGCTGGTGCTGGCGTCCGACGCGAGCAACGCGATCGGCGCCTGTGTCGAGCAGGGCACGATGAGCTTCGATTCGACCTTCGCCGGCAACGTGTTCGTCGATGCGGTGGGTACCGCGCGCGGCAACGGCACCGTCCAGGGCAACATGCAGGTCTCCGGCACGCTGGCGCCGGGCAATTCGCCGGGCCGTCTGGTCGTGGCGGGCAGCGTCACCCAGGCGGCGGGCAGCACGCTCTCGATCGACGTCGACGGCACCACCGCAGGCGTCGGCGCAGGCCATTACGACACGCTGGTGCTCACCGGCGCGACGAGCGTGTACACCGCCGCCGGCACGCTGGCGCCGAAGCTGCGCGGCATCACCGGCGATGCCACCAACAGCTTCACGCCGACCGTGGGCCAGACGTTCGAGATCGTCACCGCCGAGGGCGGCGTGACCGGCAGCTTCGATGCGCTGACCCAGCCGAGCGCAGGCCTCGCCGCGAACACCCGCTTCGACGTGATCTATGGCAGCAAGGCGATCCTGCTGGCGGTGACGCCGGACAGCTATGCCCGCTACCTCGCCACCGGCGCAGGCTCGAACGCCGTCGCCGCGGCGACCGCGCTCGACGCGGCGCGTCCGGCGGCGGGCGTGCGCACCGCAGGGACCACGGGCGCGCTGTTCGCCAATCTCGCCACGCTGTCGGGCGGCGCGATCGGCACCAGCTTCCAGCAGCTCGCCGGCGGCCTCCATGCCGATGCCATCGAGGCGCAGTTCCAGGCCAACCAAGCGCTGCGCGACACCATGGTCCAGCGCGTCCGCAGCCGCGGCGGCGTGGCTGGCGAAGGCGCCCGCAAGACCGGCCTGTGGGGCGCGTTCAACGCCCAGCGGATCGACGTGGACGCCGACGCCACCGGCAACGGCTATCGCGCCACCAGCTATGGCTACACGCTCGGCGTCGACCATCAGGCGACCAACACCCTCGTGCTCGGCCTCGCCGCCAGCTACAAGGATGTCGACACCCGCGCCACCGCGCTCGGCACCGCCAAGGTCAAGGGCTATGGCGGCGCGCTCTACGGCGTGTGGAACAAGGGCCCGGACTATGTGACCGGTGTGATCGACTTCAACGTCGACGACTATACCGTCCGCCGCAACGTGCAGCTGGGCGGCGGTGTCGAGGCGCTGAAGGGCGACGGCAAGGGCTTCTCCTTCGGCGCGGACATCGAGGCGGGCCACCGCTTCGATCTGGGCGCGCTGGGCGTCACGCCGGTGGCGGGCATCGCCTATGACCGCGTCGAGCGGAACGCGTTCGGCGAGACCGGCGGCAGCGCCGCGCTGCGCTTCGATGGCGAGGGCCGTACCGGCTGGACCGGCCGCGCCGGCGCCCGCGTCGATGGCGCGGTGGGCAGCATGGTCCGTCCGTTCGTCTCGGCGATGGCGGTGCAGCAGCTGGGCGACAACCGCACGTCGCTGCAGGCCCGGCTGGTCGGCGCGCGGATCGATACCCGCTCGGTCTCGGTCGGCGACACCCAGCTCCGCGCCGAAGCGGGCCTGAGCGCCAACCTGACCGGCGGCGTCTCGGTGGACCTGCGCTACCGCTATACCGGCCTCGGCCATGCCGATGCGCATTCGGGCAACGCGGCGATCAGCCTGCGCTTCTGAGCGTCAAGGGGTTGAGAGGGGAAGGGGCCGGTGCGGGGAACGCGCCGGTCCTTTTCCTTTCCTGTTCCTGCGCGTGGCAATCCGCCGCCGCCGCGCCTACATCGGCGGCAATGAACGACCCCAATTCCCCCGAGCGATTCAACGAGGAAAAGGCCACTTTCGCGGTGCGCGGCGCCGAGACGCCCGACCTCGAGGCCGGCGTCGCCGCGATCCGCAACGTGCTGCAGACGCTGCCGATTCGCCCCGGCGTCTATCGCATGCAGGATGCGCGCGGCGACGTGCTGTACGTCGGCAAGGCGCAAGCGCTGAAGAACCGGGTGACCAACTACACCCAGGTCAACCGCCTGTCGAAGCGGCTCCAGCGGATGGTCGCGCAGACCCGCTCGATGACGATCGTCACCACCAACAACGAGGCCGAGGCGCTGCTGCTCGAGGCGCAGCTGATCAAGCGCTACCGGCCGCCCTACAATGTGCTGCTGCGCGACGACAAGTCGTTCCCGTTCATCCTGCTGCGCCAGGACCACGACTTCGCCCGCGTCCAGCTCCATCGCGGCGCAAGGCGCGCCAAGGGCGATTATTTCGGGCCGTTCGCAGGCGCCGGGCAGGTCCGCAAGACGCTCAACGCGCTGCAGAAGCTGTTCCTGCTGCGCAGCTGCACCGACGGCTTCTTCGCCAGCCGCGACCGGCCGTGCCTGCTCTACCAGATCCGCCGCTGCTCGGCGCCCTGCGTCGGCCGGATCGACCAGGACGGCTATGCCGAGCTGGTCAACGACGCGCGCGACTTCCTCCAGGGCAAGTCGACCAAGGTGCAGGCCAAGCTCGGCGAGCAGATGCAGGCCGCGGCCGAGAATCTCGATTTCGAGCTGGCCGCGATCCTGCGCGACCGGCTCAAGGCGCTCACCTTCATCCAGGGCAGCCAGGCGATCAACGCGGAAGGGGTGGGCGATGCCGACATCTTCGCGCAGGCGTGCAAGTCGGGCGTGATCGGCATCGAGGCCTTCTTCATCCGCGGCGGCCAGAATTGGGGCCATCGCAGCTTCTTCCCCAGCCACACCCAGGACGTGCCCGAGGACGAGGTGCTCGCCGCCTTCCTGATGCAGTTCTACGAGGAGGTGCCGCCGGCGCGGAACGTGTTCGTCGATCGCGAGCTGCCCGAGGCGGAACTGCTCGCCGAGGCGATGGGCGAGCGCGCCGGGCACAAGGTGGTGCTGTCGGTACCCCAGCGCGGCACCCGCCGCCGCCTGCTCGACCAGGCCAGGCGCAATGCGGAGGAGGCGCTCGACCGCCGCCTCGCCGAGAGCACCACCCAGACCAAGCTGCTCCGCGAGATGGCCGACCTGTTCGACCTGCCCGAGCCGCCGAACCGCATCGAGGTGTACGACAACAGCCATATCCAGGGCACCAATGCGGTGGGCGCGATGATCGTCGCGGGGCCGGAGGGCTTCCGCAAGAGCCAGTATCGCAAGTTCAACATCAAGCGCCCCGAGACCATCGCCGGCGACGATTACGGGATGATGCGCGAGGTGCTCAGCCGCCGCTTCGCCCGCGCGCAGGACGAGGACCCCGATCGCAGCCAGGGTGACTGGCCGGACCTGGTGCTGCTCGACGGCGGCCGCGGCCAGCTCAACGCCGCCAAGGCGGTGCTCGAGGAAATGGGCATCGAGGATGTCTGCATGGTCGGCGTCGCCAAGGGTCCGCACCATGGCCGCGACGGCCGCGAGGTGTTCCACCTGATGGACGGCAGCGAGCGGATGCTGCCGGTCAACGCGCCCTTGCTCTTCTACCTCCAGCGGCTGCGCGACGAGGTCCACCGCTTCGTCATCGGCGCGCACCGCGACAAGCGCGCCAAGGCGATCGGCGCGAGCCCGCTCGACGAGGTGCCGGGCATCGGTCCGGCGCGGAAGAAGGCGCTGCTGATGCACTTCGGCACCGCGCGCGCGGTGCGCAACGCCAGCCTGGAGGATCTGCAGAAGGCGCCGGGCGTCTCGGCGGGCGTGGCACAGCAGGTGTACGACTTCTACCACAGCCGATAGCTGCCACGGCTCGTCGTTCGTAACGGGCACTTGAGCGTCGTTCCGCATGCGCTACTGTCTCCCCTCGATTTGAGGGGGAGTTGCATGCCGGGGCGTCGAATGTTGGTGGCCGTGTTGTTGTCCACGGCCGGGGTGGCGCATGCCGGGGACAAGCCGCTCTACCAGCCGGCGCCCGCCTGGGTGCTGCCCGCGCCGGCGGTGGACACCGCCAAGCTCGACGATGCCGCGCCCGTGCTGCAGATCTTCGACCAGCAGCAGCGGCTGGAGGACGGCCAGGTCGCGATCTATTTCGAGAGCGCGATCCGCATCGCCTCGCCGCAGATGCTCACCCAGAGCGGCACGCTGCCGCTGCAATGGGATCCGGCCAAGGGCGACCTGATCGTCCACAAGCTGCAGATCCTGCGCAAGGGCGAGCGGGTGGACCTGCTCGCCAAGGGCACCCGCTTCACCGTGCTCCAGCGCGAGCAGAAGCTGGAGCAGGCGTCGCTCGACGGCATGCTCACCGCCACCGTGGCGCTGGAGGGGCTG
Source organism: Sphingomonas sp. ABOLE (assembly GCF_003950455.1). NCBI lineage: Bacteria > Pseudomonadati > Pseudomonadota > Alphaproteobacteria > Sphingomonadales > Sphingomonadaceae > Sphingomonas > Sphingomonas sp. ABOLE. The sequence continues at coordinate 18,679 of NZ_QQWY01000020.1, read as the reverse complement.
CGCGTCGGCGACGTGATCGACATCGCCTTTTCGATCACCCGCAAGGACCCGGTGCTCGGCAAGGAGATGATGAGCGTGGTGCCGATGGTGCCGGCGCCGACCAAGCTCGGCTTCGGCCGCGCGCGCGTGCTGTGGAAGGACGGCGTGCCGCTGGCGTGGCGCGACTATTCGGGCGGGGTGGTCGGATCGGCCGAGCGCAGCAAGGCGGAGGCCAAGCTGATCGCGGGCGGCACGCGCGAACTCACCCTGACGCTGCCCACGCCCAAGCCCGCCGAACTGCCCGACGACGCGCCCGCACGCTACAAGCCGCTGCCGATGGTCGAGCTGAGCAGCTACCCCGACTGGGCGGCGATCTCGCGCGGCATGGCGCCCTATTATCGCAGCGAGGGCGCGATCCCCGCGGGCAGCCCGCTCGCGGGCGAAGTCGCGCGCATCGCCGCTGCGAGCAAGGACCCGCGCACCCGCGCGGCGCTGGCGCTGCGGCTGGTGCAGGATCAGGTCCGCTACCTGTTCCGCGGCATGGACAATGGCAATTACCGGCCCCAGGCGCCGGTTGATACCTGGTCGCTGCGCTATGGCGACTGCAAGGCCAAGACGCTGCTGCTCGTCTCGCTGCTCCGCGCGCTCGACATCGAGGCCGAGCCGGCGCTGGTGAGCAGCGGCCTCGGCGACCTCGTGGAGTCGCGGCTGCCTTCGCCGGGCGCGTTCGACCATGTCATCGTCCGCGCGAGCATCGCGGGGAAGACGCTGTGGCTGGACGGCACCCAGGGCGGCTCGCGCGCCGAGGATCTCGACGACGTGCCGCCGTTCAAGACCGCGCTGCCGATCCGCGCCGCCGGGGCTGGGCTGGAGGCGATGCCGATGCGGCCGCCCGCGCGCCCGGCGCAGCAGGTGTCGGTGACGCTCGACGCCACTGCGGGCATCGCGTTCCCGCAGCTCTACACGATCAGGATCGTCTATAGCGGCGCGATGGCCGAGGCGCTGCGCGGCGCCCGCTCGCAGATCGACAAGGACAAGCTCGCCGCCTTCCTCGATCCGCAGATCAGCGCGGTGATCGGCAATCACAGCAGCTACGACCAGAAGATGGAGGACGACGCCGCCAGCGGCACCGTGACGGTCAGCGCGGCGGGCGTCGCCTATCAGGACTGGAATTTCGACCGCGGCCGCTTCCGCGAGACGCTCGATACCACGGCGGCGTCGCTGAACTTCGCCCCCAACCGGGCGCGGACGGCGTGGAAGACGATCCCGGCGACCAGCGGGGCGCTGAGCGACGTCTGGGTCGAGCGCCGCTGGCAGCTGCCCAACGGCGGCACCGGCTTCACGCTGGAGGGCCAGCAGACGCTGCCGGCTGCCGTGGCGGGCATGCAGCTGGCGCGCAAGGTGACGCTGGCCGATGGCTGGCTCTCGCTGCAGGATCGCACCACCACCGGGCTGGCGGAAGTCCCCGCCGCGCAGATCCCGGCGGCGCGTGCCGAGGTGGCGCGGGTCAAGGCGAACCCGCTGCGGCTGGTCGCCCCCGCCGATCTGCCGCCGCGCTGGGCAGCGGTCACCGCCGCCAAGCAGGGCACCCGACTCAAGCCGATCTTCGAGGCCTATGCCAAGGCGATCGCCGCCACCCCCGACGATCCCGACGGCTACACCAACCGCGCCTGGTTCTACGAGACGCTCTACGAGCGCGAGGGGGCGATCGCCGACCTCGGCAAGGCGATCGAGCTCGCGCCTACCGCCGACACCCTGGTGCGCCGCGCCCAGGCCTATTACGCGCTGCGTCAGGACGACAAGGCGCTGGCCGACGTCCAGGCGGCGTTGGAGCTGGAGCCCGATTCGGACGGCGCCACCGGCTTCCTCGCCACGCTCAAGCGCGATCGCGGCCAGCTGGACGAGGCGCGCGCGCTGATCGAGGCGCGGATCGACCAGGGCGGCGAGAAGAAGCTCGGCTGGCAGGTGCAGCTCGCCGATCTCCTCGCCGAGGGGGGGAAGGTCGACGATGCCGTCGCCGTGCTCGACGAGGCGATCGCCGCCGCCCCGCGCAACGCCGCGCTGCTCAATCTGCGCTGCTGGGTCCGCGCGACGCACAATGTCGCGATCCCGCAGGCGCTGCAGGATTGCACCAGCGCGGTCGAGCTGAGCAGCAGCGCCGCCGCGGTCCTCGACAGCCGCGCCATGGTCTATTTCCGCATGGGCAAGCTCGACGCGGCGCAGACCGATCTCGACGCGGCGCTGCAGGGCAACCCCGAGCAGTCCGCCAGCCTCTACATGCGCGGGGTAATCGGCAAGCGGACCAAGGCCAGGGATGCCGACGCCTATCTCGCCGCGGCGCGGATGATCGAGCCGCGCATCGACGAGCAGTTCGGCCGCTACGGGATCAAGCCCTAGGCTTTGCCATTTGTTCACGCGGGCGGGGGTAGGACGGGGGCAATGGTCCCCCGTCTCCGGGACGCTTGCGAGACGCGCCTGCATGCCCACCCAAGTCTTCCTGACGATCGATACCGAGCTGATGTGGCGCCACCACGTCGCCGGGCTCGATCTGGCGGAGATGGCGGCGCGCTCGTTCGAGCCGGCGGGGGTGGGGGTCGGCTGGCAGCTCGAGCGGCTGGCGGCGCATGGGCTCAAGGCGTGCTTCTTCGTCGATCCGATGCCCGCGCTGGTCCATGGCCTGGTGCCGATCGCCGCGGTGGTGCGGGCGATCCGCGCGGCCGGGCAGGAGGTGCAGCTGCACCTCCACCCCAACTGGACCGGGGCGAGCGCGACGGATCGCGCCAAGATGCCGGCGCGGTTCGACCTCGTCGATTACGCCGCCGACGAGCAGCGCGCGCTGCTCCGCCAAGCCCGCGCGCTGCTGATCGAGGCGGGGGCACCGGCGCCGATCGCCTTCCGTGGCGGCAGCTATGCGGCCAACGACGCGACGCTCGCCGCGCTGGCCGAGGCGGGCTTCGCCTATGATTCGAGCCACAACGGCTCCGAGCACCCCTGGCCGAGCGGCATCGGCCTGTCGCCGCGGCGGATCGCGCCGGTGCGGCACCAGGGGGTGATCGAAGTCCCGGTGACGCTGATCGATACGGGCAGCCGGCTGCGCCACTTCCAGATCTGTGCGCTCTCGGCCCGCGAGATGCGCGCCGCGCTCGACCATGCGGTGGCGCAGCGCCATGCCGCGGTGACGATCGTCAGCCATGGCTTCGAGCTCGCCAACCGCGCGGGGACGCGGCCCAACGCCGTGCATGTCCGCCGCTTCGAGGCGCTGTGCGCCATGCTCGCGGCGCGGCGCGACGTGCTGCCGACCGCGCATTTCGCCGATCGGCCCGCGCTGGCGCTCGACCAGGACGACGCGCCGCTCGCCCCCAGCCTGCTGCGCACCCGGCTGCGCCAGGCCGAGCAGCTCTGGTCCAACCTCGTCGAGGAGCGGGCGGGGTGAGCGAAGCGCAGGCGGTGCCGCTGCGGTTCATGGTGGGCGCGCGGACGCTGGCGTCGGTGCGGCGACGGCTGGTGCGGGTGCCGCGGACGCTGGCCGAGGCGCGGGCGGGGGGCTCCCCCGCACTGCCGCCGCTTCCGGCCGAGGCGCAGGGCTATCTGGTGACCTCGCTGCCCGAGGGGCAGTGCGCCGCGCTGCTCGGCGGCGGGATGCTGGGGTTCGTCCGGCAACGCTACACACGCTTTTACGTCGACCTGACGCTGGAGTTCGACGCCTGGTTCGCCGGGCTCTCGGCGAACACCCGGCAGGGCCTCACGCGCAAGGCCAGGCGGCTCGGCGGCGAGGTGCGCTGCTATCGCACGCCGGCGGAGATGGCGCAGTTCCACCCGCTCGCCCGCGCGCTTTCGGCGCGGACCTATCAGGAACGGTTGCTCGGGGCCGGACTGCCGGAAGACCTGGCCGACCTGCAGCGGTTGGCTGCGGCGGATGCGGTGCGGGCGTGGCTGCTGCTGCTGGAAGGGCGGCCGGTGGCCTATCTCTGCTGCCCGGCGGTGGGGGACACGCTGGTCTACGCCCATGTCGGGCATGATCCGGAGCTTGCCGCGCTGTCCCCCGGCGCGGTGCTGCAGCTGGCGGCGCTGCGCGACCTGTTCGCCGAAGGCCGCTTCGCCTGGTTCGACTTCACCGAGGGCGAGGGCCGGCACAAGCGCCAGATGGCGAGCGGCGGTGTGGCCTGCGTCGACCTGATGCTGCTGCGCCCGACGCTGGCCAACCGGGCGCTGGTGGCGGCGCTGGCGGGGTTCGACAGCGGGGTGGCGCTGGCCAAGCGCGCGGTGCGGCGAGCGGGTGCCGAACGCATCGCCAGACGCCTCCGGCGCGGGTGAGCCCTGCAAATTCGCCTCCCGCAAGCGGGAGGGGCGCTCAAGCGCAAGGGCAACCGAAAGCCGTTTCCTCCCCTTGGCGGCAGGGCTCTCGCATTTAAACCCGAAGGATATCGGTGCATCGAAAACCATCGTCATCCCGGCGGAAGCCGGGATCCATTGCCCTGTGCGCCGGGGGAAAGAACCGCGGCATCAGCGCCAATGGATCCCGGCTTCCGCCGGGATGACGGGAGTCCTTGGCCACATGCGATTGCCCTCCCTCTGGCGGGGGAGGAAATGCTCTTCTCTCTGTCTGCGCCGGTTAAGCCCTCACGCCAGCGGCACGCGGTCCACCCGTGCGGCGGAGAGGCCGTAATAGTTGGAAACGCGATCGGCATAGGCCTGGGTGAATTCGGGCGCGTTGCTCGCCCAGCTCGGGCCGCCCTCGAGCACGCGGCGATCGATCGTGACGACATAGTCGTCGCCGGTGGCATCGTAGGAGATCAGCTCGAAGGGCAGGGGGTAATAGCTCTTGCCCATGCCGAGGAACCCGCCGAGGCTGAGCACCGCATAGAGCGTGCGCCCGCTGCCCTTCTCGACCATGAACGCCTGCACCTGCCCCAGCGAATCGCCATCGCGGCTGCGCACCTTGAGCCCGTCGACGCGGGCGGTGACGAGCAGGCTGTTGGTTTCGGGGGTATCGGACATGGTCGTACTTCCTTCTGGGAACGTGCGCCCTTTGGAATGCACGAGGCGGGGATGTCGTTCCGCAGACGGGATGACCGGGGGAAGTTTGGGGCTCGCGGAAGTCCGCTTGACGGCTGAATGTGGTGGCTAGCTGCCGCTCGTTGGCAACGGACCCGGCTCCGCAATGAGCGCGAAGCGAATCCGTGCAAAATCGATTGCCGACGTGTCTTCGCCGCCTACGGAGTAGCCCTCCAACAGATTCACATAGCCACCCTTCAAGTGGAGAATCATCCCCAACCCGTATTGAAGACCGTAGATTCCGAAGTAGATGTTCTCTCCGAAGGGAATCGTACCTTCATTCAGTCGGCTTGCGCTGGAGTCGACTTTGAGTTCTGCGAAAAAGCCGCCTCCTGTATTTTTGCGCGAAAGAACGCTGCTACGCGTAAGCTGCTGCTCAACTACTACCCGCCTTTCGCCGGACTCATCAAGGATCGCGGCTATGGCGGCCTGTTCCAAGGGAGTAAACGCCATCATGCCTTCATGATGCGAAGGCGAGCGAATGTCCGCAAGTGGGGCGCGAGCCGACGAGTCGCTTCGACATCTCGCGGAGCGTCCCAAGGTGGTGCTCCTGCGAAAGCAGGAGCCCAGGGTGGCCAGGTTGGCGCGCTTGGCAATGGGCGCCGGCTTTCGCAGGAGCACGGGTGTTTCCGTCGGATCGGGGTAAACGAGGCGCGGAGACCCGGCGCCCGACGTCTTACCGCCGCTGGCCGAACCAGATGACGTGGCGCGGGCCCTTGCCGTTCTGTCGGGCGCGCACCGCGACCTCTTCCACCTGAAACCCGCTGTCGCGCAGCCGGCGCGCAAAGGGCGCGTCCGGCGCCGCCGACCACACCGCAAGGATGCCGCCGGGGCGCAGCGCCTGCCGCGCGGACTCGAGGCCGCGCATCGAATAGAGGCTGTCGTTGCCGACGCGGGTCAGCCCGTCGGGGCCGTTGTCGACGTCGAGCAGGATCGCGTCATAGGCGTTCTGGCCGTCGGCAATCACCCGGCCGACATCGTCGAACACGATCCTGACGCGCGGATCGTCCAGGCACCCGTTGGTGAGCGCCGCCATCGGGCCGCGCGCCCAGTCGACGATCTTGGGGACCAGCTCCGCCACCGTCACCTTGGCATTGCTGCCGAGCACCGCCAGCGCGGCGCGCAGGGTAAAGCCCATGCCGTAGCCGCCGATCAGCACCCGCGCCTCGCGCTTGCCGAGCCGTTCGAGCGTCATCACCGCCAGCGCTTCTTCCGACCCGCTCATCCGGCTGTTCATCAGCTCGTTGCGCTCGAGCACGATCATATGGTCGTCGCCCCGGCGGAACAGCCGCAGCGGTTCGCCGCCGGGAACGTCGGCGGTGTCGAGCAGTTCGCGGGGGGTCATTGCCTGCCCCACAAATTGTCATCCCGGCGGAAGCCGGGATCCATTCGCCACTCGGTTCCAGCTTGAACCTTGACGGCGACCCCAATGGATTCCGGCTTTCGCCGGAATGACGCCTTATGGGTACGGGTAAAAGCCCTCAACCGAGCGCCGCCTTCAGCTTGGCGAAGAAGCCGCTCGACTGCGGGCATTCCTCGCCCGTTTCGGTCTTGCGGAATTCCTCGAGCAGCTCGCGCTGCTTGGCCGTCAGCTTGGTCGGCGTCTCCACCTCCAGCCGCACGACCAGGTCGCCGCGGCCGCGGCCCTGGAGTACCGGCATGCCGGCGCCGCGATGGCGCATTTCGCGGCCGGACTGGGTGCCGGCATGGATCTTGATCACATGCTCCTCGCCGTCGAGGCCCGGGATGCGGATCTCGCCGCCCAGCGCCGCGGTGGTGAAACTGATCGGCGCGTTGGCGTACAGCGTCGTGCCCTGCCGCTCGTAGAGCGAATGGCGCGTCACGTGGAGGAAGATGTAGAGATCGCCCGCAGGCGCCCCGCGCGCGCCGGCCTCGCCCTCGCCGGTCAGGCGGATGCGGGTGCCTTCGTCGACGCCGGGCGGAATTTCGATCTTGAGCGTCTTGGTCTTGTCGGTCCGGCCCTCGCCGCGGCAGGTGCGGCACGGTTCGGCGATCACCTCGCCGGCGCCGTGACAGGCGGGGCAGGTGCGCTCGACCATGAAGAAGCCCTGCTGCGCGCGCACCTTGCCGTGGCCGGCGCAGGTGGTGCAGGTCTTGGCCTTGGTGCCGGGCGTCGCGCCCGAGCCGTGGCAGCTGTCGCAGGGGCCGGAGACGTCGATGGTGATCTCGGTCGAATGGCCGTGGAACGCCTGTTCGAGCGAGATTTCCATGTCGTAGCGCAGGTCCGCGCCGCGCCGCTGGGGCCGGCCGCCGCCGCGCCCGCCGCCCATGAACTCGCCGAACACGCTTTCGAAAATGTCGCTGAACGCGCCGAAATCGCCCTGGCCGCCATGATGGCCGCCGCCGCCGTTCTGGAAGGCGGCATGGCCGAAGCGGTCATAGGCCGCGCGCTTCTGGGGGTCCTTCAGGCAGTCATAGGCTTCGCTGATCGCCTTGAACTTCGCCTCGGAATCCTTGCACCCGGCATTCTTGTCCGGGTGATATTTCATCGCGAGCTTGCGGTAGGACGACTTGATCGTCGCATCGTCCGCGGTGCGCTCGACTTCGAGCAGTTCGTAATAATCGACTTCGGTGGTCATCCAGCAAGCCCTCTCCCCATCAAGGGACAGGGAGAGAGATCAGGCCGATGCGGGATCGCATCGACCATGCCCGCTCCCCCCATCCCCGGCCCTCTCCCCGGCGGGGAGAGGGAGGGGCGTTCGTTACGCCTTGTTGTCGTCCACTTCCGAGAACTCGGCGTCGACCACTTCCTCGGCCCCGGCTTCGCCGCCGGCCGCGGCACCCGCGTTCGGCGAGGCGTTTTCGGCAGCCTGCTTCTCGTAGATCGCCTGGCCGAGCTTCATCGCCACCTGGGCGAGGTTCTGGGCCTTGGCGGTCATCGCATCGGCATCGCCGCTCTCGATCGCCGACTTGGTCTCGGCAATCGCCGCCTCGATCTCGCCCTTCAGCGCCGCATCGACCTTGTCGCCATTCTCGGCGAGCTGGCGCTCCGTCGTGTGGACGAGGCTTTCGGCGTTGTTCTTGGCCTCAGCCGCGGCACGCCGCTTCTTGTCCTCTTCGGCGAACTTCTCGGCATCGCGCACCATCTGCTCGATGTCGGCGTCGTTCAGGCCGCCCGAGGCCTGGATGCGGATCTGCTGCTCCTTGCCGGTGCCCTTGTCCTTGGCGGACACGTTGACGATGCCGTTGGCGTCGATGTCGAAGGTGACTTCGATCTGCGGCACGCCGCGCGGCGCCGGCGGGATGCCGACCAGGTCGAACTGGCCGAGCAGCTTGTTGTCGGCCGCCATCTCGCGCTCGCCCTGGAAGACGCGGATCGTCACCGCCTGCTGATTGTCGTCAGCGGTGGAGTAGACCTGCGACTTCTTGGTCGGGATCGTGGTGTTGCGGTCGATCATGCGGGTGAACACGCCGCCCAGCGTCTCGATGCCGAGGCTCAGCGGAGTCACGTCGAGCAGCAGCACGTCCTTAACGTCGCCCTGCAGCACGCCGGCCTGGATCGCCGCGCCGATGGCGACGACTTCGTCCGGGTTGACGCCGGTGTGCGGCTCCTTGCCGAAGAAGTCCTTCACGACCTGACGGACCTTGGGCATGCGGGTCATGCCGCCGACGAGCACGACTTCGTCGATCGCATCGGCCTTGACGCCGGCATCGGCCAGCGCCTTGCGGCACGGCTCGAGGGTGCGCTTGATCAGGTCGTCGACCAGACGCTCCAGATCGGCGCGGGTGATCGTCTCCACCAGGTGCAGCGGGGTGGTCGCGCCACCTTCCATGCGGGCGGTGATGAAGGGCAGGTTGATCTCGGTCGTCGCAGCCGACGACAGCTCGATCTTCGCCTTCTCGGCCGATTCCTTCAGCCGCTGCAGCGCCAGCTTGTCGGTGCGGAGGTCGAGGCCTTCCTTCTTCTTGAACTGGTCGGCCAGGTAATCGACGATCTTGTTGTCGAAGTCCTCGCCGCCGAGGAACGTATCCCCGTTCGTCGCCTTCACTTCGAACACGCCGTCGCCGATTTCCAGCACGGAGATGTCGAAGGTGCCGCCGCCAAGGTCATAGACCACGATGGTCTTATTGTTGTCCTTGTCGAGGCCATAGGCGAGCGCGGCCGCGGTCGGCTCGTTGATGATGCGCAGCACTTCGAGGCCCGCGATCTTGCCGGCGTCCTTGGTCGCCTGGCGCTGGGCGTCGTTGAAATAGGCCGGCACGGTGATGACGGCCTGCGTCACGCTCTCGCCGAGGTACGATTCGGCGGTTTCCTTCATCTTCTGCAGGATGAAGGCCGAGATCTGCGACGGGCTGTATTCTTCGCCGCCGGCCTTGACCCAGGCGTCGCCGTTCGAGCCGCGCGCGATCGTGTAGGGCACCAGCTCGGTGTCCTTCTTGGTCACGGGGTCGTCGAAGCGGCGGCCGATCAGGCGCTTCACTGCGAAGATGGTGTTGTCCGGGTTGGTCACCGCCTGGCGCTTGGCCGGCTGGCCGATCAGACGCTCGCCATCCTTGGCGAAGGCGACGATCGACGGCGTGGTGCGTGCGCCTTCGACATTCTCGATGACCTTGGGCTTGCCGCCTTCCATCACCGCAACGCAGCTGTTGGTCGTGCCCAGGTCGATACCGATAACTTTAGCCATGGTCCTCGTTGGCCCCCACAATCGAAACAAAAGGGTTCATAAGCGTTATCCGGATGCCGGCCCCAGAAGAGGCGACCGCCGTCCAGATGTCCGAGGGGGGATATAGGTGCGTCGTGCCTTGCCGCAAGACGCCCGGGTTTCTACAAGATTTCCCAAATCAAAGAGGGAGGATGCCGAATGCGCACTCTGGCGGGACTTGTAGCGGTTCTAGGGCTGGGGGCGTGTTCGCCCCAGGCGGATGGCGTGAAGGTAGACGGCGCCTGGATTCGGCTGCCCGCCGTGGCAGGCCAGCCCGGGGCGGCCTATTTCACGCTGCATGGCGGTCGCGAGGCGGAGACGCTGGTCAGCGTCTCGACTCGCGCGGCGGACAAGGCGGAGATTCACGAGAGCATCAAGGATGCCGCGGGCATGGCGAAGATGACCCAGCTCGCCAGCCTCGACCTGCCGGTCGGCGCCGAGGTGAAGTTCGCGCCGGGCGGCAAGCATGTCATGCTGTTCGGGCTGGTGCCGAACGTCCATGCCGGCGAGAAGGTGCCGCTGACGCTCCACTTCGCCAGCGGGCACGAGGCGACGGTGGTGGCCGATGTCGCCGTGCCGGGTGCCGAGCAGCGGTAGGCTTGAACGCCCTCTCCCCGCCGGGGAGAGGGAGGGCCCCGCCGCCGCAGGCGGTGGGAGGGAGAGGGGCATTGCGAGGCATTGCCTCGCGCGGCAGCTGCGCAGCCGCTCACCCTCTCCAAGCTTCGCTAGGCGCTGAAGCGCCAAGCTCATCTATCCTCCCCCTCGAGGCGGAGGGCAATCGCATATGGCCAAGGACTCCCGTCATCCCGGCGGAAGCCGGGATCCATTGGCGCTGATGCCACGGTTCTTTCCCCCATCGCACAGGGCAATGGATCCCGGCTTCCGCCGGGATGACGATGGTTTTCGATGCACCGATATCCTTCGGGTTCAAATGCGATAGCCCTGCCCTCGAGGGGGAGGATAGATGGCGCTCAGAACGAAAGCCGTGCCCGCCCCAGCACGCGGTTGCCGCTGTGCCGCAGGTCCGCATAGGGCGACGACATTGCGCGATTGGTGTCGATGTCGGTTCCGACATAGTCGACCCCCAGCGTCAGCGGCCCGCTGACATGCTCCACCCCAATCCGCCAATCGGTATAGTCGCCGGTGGGGCGCAGCCGCGCAGCGCGAAGGTCGTCGGTGCTGCCGGTGGTGTGGCCGATCGAGCCGGACACGGTGAACGGCGTCGACGGCACGCCCACCGCGGCGCCTGCATGCAGATAGAGATTGTCTCCGCCGATCGGCCCCTGGTCCGGCGCGTAGGTCGCGCCGCCGTTCAGCTGCAGCGGCCCGAGCGAGAACCTGCCGTCCGCGCCGACCTCGACATAGTCCATGTTGCGCGCTGCGCCCGTGAAGACATGGCCGGTGACGAACCCGCGCAGCTTGAACAGGCCGATGTCGAAGCCGCGACCGGCTTCCAGATCGAACACCGTGTCGGCACCGGCGTGGCGGCGCGATTCGCGCACCATCGCCACGCGCGCCGAAGCGTCGAAGCCGAGGATGCCGGCGGAGAGGTCGCCCGAGGCGCTCAGCTGGTTCTCGCTCCAGCTGAGGCCGCGGCGGCTCTCGTCGGTCGAGAGTTCGACGCCGCCCGAAACCTTGGGCAGCACCTGGGCCTGGGCCGCGAGCGGAAGGGCGAGCGCGGCGCAGGCGGCAACGGCAATGGGGATACGCATCAGGTGTTTACACGTCCTATCTGATCGAGTTCGGCGCGCAGCATCTCGGCATCCTGGCTGGCCAGCGCCTCGACCGCGCCTCGCATGTCCTTGGTGGCGCTGGCAACATCCTTCGCGATCACCGCGCGGTTGGCGGTGCACCAGCCGGGACGGCTGCCGGCCGCGACGCTTTCCTGGCGCAGCGCGCGCTGGAGCGTGCCGGCGCTGTGGCGCGCCTGGCGATCGACCACCAGATCGGCCTCCCAGCGGCAGCGCAACGTCGAGGCGCGGCCGCCGGGGCCTGCGACGCCGAGCTGCTGGTGGCGAACATCGACCCGCATGCGATAGTCGGCATGGACCGGGCCGCTGTCATGGTCGATGCGCACGCTGTGCGCGATTTCGGAAAAGGGGGCGGCGAGCAGCAGCCCCAGAATCAACGGGATCATGGCTCTTCTCCTGCGGTTGCCCCGACTGTTGTCGCCGGTGGCACGGCGTCTTTGCGCGACGCCTTCGCCGGAATGCAAGTTACCAAGTGTTTCCGGGGCCTTGGCCGGCGCCGCTGAAATGCCGACCCTCGGACGGGTTGTGGGGCGGGGCGGGAGGCTTACATCGCGCACAAACCAAGCGGAGAAGCACATGACCGGCACGCGCACCGAAACCGATTCGATCGGCGCGATCGAAGTTCCCGCCGACGCCTATTGGGGCGCACAGACCCAGCGATCGATCCAGAATTTCCCGTTCGGGCCCGAGGAGCGGATGCCGATCGGCATCGTCCATGCCCAGGCGATCGTGAAGCAGGCCGCGGCGCGGGTGAACGTCAAGCACGGGCTCGACCCCAAGATCGCCGAGGTGATCGACCGGGTCGCGCAGGAAGTGATCGACGGCAAGCTCGACGACCAGTTCCCGCTGGTGATCTGGCAGACCGGCAGCGGCACCCAGACCAACATGAACGTCAACGAGGTGATCGCCGGCCGCGCCAACGAGATCCTCACCGGCAAGCGGGGCGGCAAGAGCCCGATCCACCCCAATGATCACGTCAACATGGCGCAGTCGTCCAACGACAGCTTCCCGACCGCGCTGCACATCGCCGCCGCCCGCGCGGTGACGCTCGACCTGTTCCCGGCGCTGGAGCGGCTGCACACGTCGCTCGACCGCAAGGCGAAGGATTGGGACCACATCGTCAAGATCGGCCGCACCCATCTGCAGGACGCGACGCCGCTGACGCTCGGCCAGGAATTCTCCGGCTATGCGGCGATGCTCGCCTCGGCGCGGGCGCGGTTCCAGAGCGTGCTCGAGCTCGACATCTTCAAGCTGGCGCTGGGCGGCACCGCCGTGGGCACCGGGCTCAATTCGCCGCCGGGCTATGCCGAGGACGTGGCGGCGGAGATCGCCAAGATCACCGGGCTGCCCTTCGTCTCGGCACCCAACAAGTTCGAGATGCTGGCGACCAAGGACCAGCTGGTGAACCTGTCGGGGGTCTGCAACACGCTGGCGGTGTCGCTCACCAAGATCGCCAACGACATCCGCCTGCTAGGCTCCGGCCCGCGCTCGGGGCTCGGCGAGCTGGAGCTGCCGGCGAACGAGCCGGGCAGCTCGATCATGCCGGGCAAGGTCAACCCCACGCAGAGCGAGTCGCTGACGATGGTCGCGGCCCAGGTGATCGGCAACCACGCCGCCGTCACCGTCGGCGGCATGCAGGGCCATTTCGAGCTCAACGTGTTCAAGCCCCTGATCGGCGCCAATGTGCTGCGCTCGATCACCCTCATGTCGGTGGGCATGACCAACTTCGCCGAGCGCGCGGTGGACGGCGCGGTGGCGAACGAAGCGCGGATCAGGGAGCTGGTCGATCGCTCGCTGATGCTGGTGACCGCGCTCGCCCCGGCGATCGGGTATGATGCGGCGGCAAAGATCGCCAAGAATGCGCATGAGAAAGGCCTTACCTTGAAGGAATCGGGCCTGGCGCTCGGCCTTGTCGACAGCGCGACCTTCGATAAGTTCGTGAAGCCGGAGACGATGATCGGCCGTTGACCGGCTGCGGCGAGCGGCGGGAACGCAGCCGCCGCAACGCCGTTCTTGCGGGGAAGGAGAAGACGATGATCGGCAAGTTGATTGCAGGCTGGATCGGCAGCAAGATCGACCGGCGCGACGGCGAAGGCGGCGCAGTGGGCGCGGCGGTCGGCGTCGCGACCTGGGAAGTCGCCAAGCGGGTGGTGCCGGCGGCGTTCGTGCTCGGCGCGGGCGCGGTGGGCGCGGCCTATCTCAAGCGCAAGCTCAGCACCGAGCACGGTCCCGATACGGGCCTTGGCGCCTAAGCCGCGAAACGGTGCCCGGGCTTGACGGCCCGGGTGCCGCTACGCCAAAGGCCCGCATGGCCCATACGCACCAGAACGACCCGCATGGATTCCATCGCCGCGGGGTTTTGTTTGTCCTTTCCTCGCCCTCGGGCGCCGGCAAGTCGACCATCGCTCGCAAGCTGCTGGCAGCCGAGCCCGATCTCGCCGTCTCCGTCTCGGTAACCACGCGCGAACCGCGGCCGGGCGAAGTGAACGGGGTCGACTATACGTTCGTCAGCGTCGACCGGTTCCGCGAGATGGTCTCGCAGCACCATTTCATCGAGTGGGCGCACGTTTTCAAGCATCGCTACGGCACGCCCAAGGGCCCGGTCGACGCGGTGCTCGCCACCGGTCGCGACATGCTGTTCGACATCGACTGGCAGGGTGCGCAGCAGCTGCACCAGACGATGGGCGGCGACGTGGTCCGCGTGTTCATCCTGCCGCCGTCGATGGCCGAGCTGCACCGCCGCCTCGAAGGTCGGCAAACCGATTCGCCCGACGTGATTGCCCACCGCATGGCGCGCGCCTCGAACGAGGTGAGCCACTGGGACGGCTATGACTATGTCCTGGTCAACGACGATGCCGACAAGTGCTTCGAGGCGGTCCACACCATCCTCAAGGCCGAGCGCCTGAAGCGCTCGCGCCAGACCGGCCTGATCGGCTTCATCCGCGGCCTGATGAAGCGCGGCGACCCCACCGGGGAATCCTCGGACGTCCTTTGAGGCTTCTCAAAGGAGGCTAAGGAACCGCGCTGCCGCGTCGAAGTCGGCGCGGCGGACGTTGCGGGCGCGGGTGGCTAGTTCGTCCTCGCCCCATTGCTCGGCCTGCCAGTTCTCGTCGAGCTGGGCGGCACGCCATATCGTCTCGCGATCGGCCGCGCCTTCGAGCAGCGCGAGCGCCGCGACCAGCGAGCCGCTGATCGTCACCAGCGGGCTCAGCGCCGCCAGCCGGAACGGGTCGAGCGCGGCGACCACCTCGTTCAGCCGCGCGATCGTCGCGGGCGGTTGCGGGCGGTGCATGATGCCGGCGGTCGTCTCGAAATGCACATCGTAGCGGGTCCGCGCCCAGTCGAGCAGCGGGTCCCATTGCGCGGCCTGGCGCTCGACCAGCGGCTCGGGCAGCTCGGCGCGGTAGCAGAGCAGGTCGCTCTCGCCGTAGCGGGCGAGGTCTGCCGCGAAGGGAGCCGGGTTCGGTGCGATCTGGTCGATCGCTGCATTGGTGAGCCCGGTGAGCGGCATCGCGCGCGGATCGAGTTCCTCGCCGACACTTCGCCATTCCTCCGCCACGGCCTCGGCGAGTTGCGGCGTCGGCAGTATCAGCGGCGCGCGGTCGGGGGTGCGGACGGGGCGCCCATCGAGTTCGATTGCGCCTCCGACGATCGTCACGGTCTTCCAGAAACGTTTCATGCTTCGGGGGGTGTCCTCCAGCGGCGGGCGAGCATCCTAGGGATCGCCGCCATTACCCAGAACGCGGCGAGCATCAGCGCGATGCCCAGCATGGTCTGCTCGGTGGTTGTGGCGCGGCCCAGGATAAGCAGCGCCAGCACGGCGCCGGCGACGCCAACGCAATTCGCGCCCATCATCAGAAAATAGCGGTTGCGCGCAAGGCGATCGGCGTCGATCACAATCTCTCCAGATATGCCGGGATCGCCGACGCATGCTCCACGACCCGCACCGCGCCGGCCGCGTGCAGATCATGGGGAGTGTGGTAGCCCCATGCAACACCCAAGGGATGCGCATTGGCGGCGACCGCCATCGCCATGTCGAAGCTGGTGTCGCCGATCATCACCGTCGTCTCGGGCGCCGCGC
Source organism: Sphingomonas sp. ABOLE (assembly GCF_003950455.1). Taxonomy (NCBI): domain Bacteria; kingdom Pseudomonadati; phylum Pseudomonadota; class Alphaproteobacteria; order Sphingomonadales; family Sphingomonadaceae; genus Sphingomonas; species Sphingomonas sp. ABOLE. The sequence goes on along the minus strand of NZ_QQWY01000020.1, from coordinate 3,149 downwards.
CGGCCTCGGCGATCGCGGTCTCGATCATCGACGGGTGCGGCTTGGAGGGGTGGCGGTCGGCGGTCTGTAGCGTGACGAAGCGCTGGCGCAGCCCATGTGCCTCCAGCACGCGGATCAGCCCGCGATCGGACTTGCCGGTGGCGACGCCGAGCAGCCAGCCATTCGCATCCAGCGTCTCGATCGCCTCCAGAATGCCGTCATAGAGCGGCTCATCCTCGATATGGCCCGCGGTACGCAGTGCGAAATAGGCGCGCTTATATTCCTCGGCGAGGTGGCGGTGGAGATCGTCCTCCGCGTCCGGCAGCAGCTGGGCGATCGCCTCGACCAGGCTCAGGCCGACGATGCGACGGATCGCCGCATGCGCCGGGGGCTCGAGCTTCTGGCCGGTGAAGCAATGCTCCATAGCGAGGCAGATGCTCGCCTGGCTGTCGACCAGCGTACCGTCGCAATCGAACAAGGCGAGGCGGTTCATGCGGAGGTGCTCACCAGATCGCGGTCATCCCGGCGGAAGCCGGGATCCATTCGCCACTCGGCAACAGCAAAAGCCGTAACGGCGACCCCAATGGATCCCGGCTTTCGCCGGATGACGAAGGTAGCGGAGGCACGCGCACGCCTACTTCGCCTGTCCCCGGCCCCGCCGTTCGCCGCGGCGTTCCTTGCGGTAGTTCTTGGCGTGGGCCTTGGCCTTTTGCTTGAGCAGTTCCTTGCTCATCGGCGGCGGGCCGTCGTCGATCTCCAGCGCATTGCCCACCGCCAGGTCGAAGCCCAGCGTGTGCATCGACTCGGCGAAATGGTGCGGCAGCTCGGCGCGGACGTCGATGCGGCCGCCATCGGGATGGTCGATGCGGATGCGGCGTGCGTGCAGGTGCATCTTGCGGCTGATGCCGCCGGTGAGGAACGCCTCCTGCAGCCCGTACTTCCCGTCGCCGACGATCGGGTGGCCGATCGCCGCCATGTGGACGCGCAGCTGGTGGGTGCGGCCGGTGAACGGCTGGAGCTCGACCCAGGCGCAGCGGTTTCCGGCTTGCTCGATCACCCGGTAGCGGGTGCGGGCGGGCTGGCCCTCTTCGGTATCCACCTGCATCTTCTCGCCGCCGGTGCCCGGCTGCTTGCCGATCGGCAGCTCGATGAAGCCGTCCTCGATCTCCGGCACGCCCATCACCAGCGCCCAGTAGATCTTGCGCGCGGTGCGGCTGGAAAAGCTCTTCGAGAAGAACGCCGCCGCGCGCGCCGAGCGGGCGATCAGCAGCGCGCCCGAGGTGTCCTTGTCGAGCCGGTGGACCAGCTTGGGCCGGCCTTCCGCCTCGAACTGCAGCGCGTCGAGCAGACCGTCGACATGCTCGAACGTCTTGGTGCCACCCTGCGTTGCGAGGCCCGGCGGTTTGTTGAGCACGATCGCCTGGGCATCGCGGTGGATGACCATGGACTGGGCCAGCTCGGTCTGCTCGGCGCTGAGCGGCGGGCGGTTCGACTTGGGGCGCGCTGCGGTCGCGGGCTTGGCGGGCTCGGCCGGGGGGACGCGGATCGACTGGCCGGCGGCGATACGGTCGCCGGGCTGGGCGCGCGCGCCGTCGACGCGGAGCTGGCCGGTCCGCGCCCAGCGCGAGACGATGTTGAAGCTCACGTCCGGCAGGTGCCGCTTGAACCAGCGGTCGAGCCGAATGCCGTCATCGTCATAGCCGACGACGAACTGGCGGACGCCGTCCTCGCTGCCGCTCATGCCGTCACCGCCCGGGCCAGCGTCATGCCGATGGCGACCGCGCCGATCGCGCCGATCACCGAGGCGAGGACATAGCCGAGCGCCACGAGCACATCGCCGCGCTCGATCATCGCAAAAGTTTCGAGCGAGAAGGAGGAGAAGGTGGTGAAGCCGCCGAGCACGCCGACGCCGAGCAGCAGCCGCGCCTGTTCGGCCTCTTCGCCGAAGCGCAGCAGGCCGGCGCCGAGCAGCCCCATCAGGAAGCCGCCGACGATATTGACGGTCAGGGTCCCCCAGGGGAAGACCGGGCCGAGCAGGGCGACGCCGGCGCGGCCAACGCCGTAGCGGGCCGCGGAGCCGAGGGCCCCGCCGAGCATCACGAGAAAAAGATTGGGCATGCCGCGCCCCTAGCGCGAATCGGGGCAAAGGGGAAGTTTCGGGGTGGGCGGCTATCGGTGGGCCCAAAACGGCCGCTGCTGCGGCCGCCAGTCGCAGGCCTAAGTTCACAAAGTTCACGCATATGCGCACTTCGACAAGGGGCAGATCGGGACTTGCGAGCGCGCAAAGTTGCCAAAGTTCACATGCACGCGCGTTCACCTATGCGCGCGAGCAGGTGCACTCGTACCACCAGAGCGAGCGATGCGCGCGTCCGCGAGACGTGCTCTCGCCGTGGACGGGCAGGGGAGAAGCCGGACCTTGTCAAAGAGCGGCGCCGGACTGCGGCTAACATGCGTACATATAGGGAACATTTCCAAAGGGACAAGCGTGTAATTTGAAGGCGGCCGCGCTTGTGCGGCCACCCGCAGATGCCGTTTCGCTCAGGTAATGTTCGGAGTGTCGGAGCGGGCGATCGTTAAGCAGCGCGCGGTACCAGTTACTGGTCGTCACCTTCGCGCTTTCCTGGTCGAACCTAAGAAGGATACCGGTTGGTTGCGGCAGCAATTGGATCATGCGGGGTTTCACGGAACGTACCCCAAGCGACAACCGATCTGGCGGAAGGAGTGTTGGTGTGAGTGCGAGAGATCACTCTGCGGGACGAGAGATCGTCGATTGCGTGGACGAGGGCCTGCATAGCGGCGCGACCGTCCAGCTCTATCTCCGGGCGCGCTCCGAGCCGATCGCTATCGTTCGGATCAACAAGAGCCAGTTTTCCGTCCGCGTCTACACGCAGAGCGGGGAGTTCTTCGATTTCGCGTACAGCGCCATCGAGGGCGCGAAGTACAAACGCCTGCCGACGATGGACCTGTCGGGCGTCTGAAGCGATGGGGTTGAGGCGCACGTCGCGCGGATGACGCGGATGCGGTGAATGGCAGGGATTGGGTGGATTGTGTTGAAAAAGGCGGCTTCGAGCGCCGTTTGGCATAATGGCTGAGCGCCGCTGACGAGCAAGCCCGGCGCTTACTGCGCTCCGGCTATGGCCGGCATCGGGATAAGCTTGGCGAGCTTTCGT